>CADDYW010000023.1 GCA_902810745.1 Chloroflexota bacterium
TCCAGACGCTGTCGGATAGATCTCCACGTGTTTCCCGATCGTCCGACCGAACTCGGGCCATCAGGATCGCTTTATCACGTTCCATGTGCACGCTCGCGAGGCGCCGTCGCACCAACCCATCGACCCGGCCTCGTCATTGTCGACGATGCCAACGCGTCCCCGCCTGACGTGCTGAGCGGCGAAGTACCGAAATACGTCTACGGGCTCGGGCTGACCCACGCGGTAGACGGCGCAGGGAGCGTTCAGGTCTATCACACGGACGGTCTCGGCTCGGTGCGCGCGATCACCAACCTCGACGATCGGATCAGCGTGATCGAGATCTACCAGTCCGACGCGTTCGGCAACCCCACCCAGACCCAGGGCGGGATCAGCCAGCCGTTCCAGTACACCGGCCAGCAGCGGTGAGCAAGATTGCCGGACTGGGTGTATCTTGGACCTATGGAATCCATCGCGCTCGATCTTCCGGACGCGTTCATTCGCCACAACGCGGGTGACCCTGCCTGGCTTCGGAACCTTCCGAGCCTGCTCGCGCGCCTCGCCGAGCGCTGGTCGCTCCGGCTCGGTCAGCGCTTTCCAGGCATCATCATCAACTACGTCGCTCCGGCGACGCGCGCGGACGGAACGCCCTGTGTGCTGAAGGTTTCCCGCCACGTCGACGAGACGACAAACGAAATCGCCGCGCTTCGGACCTGGAATGGCGACGGTGCCGCTCGGCTGCTGGAGGCCGACCCGACCGTCGGCGCCTTGCTGATCGAACGACTCGAACCGGGAACGATGCTGGTCGAGGTGGCCGAAACGGACGACGACGCCGCCACCCTGATCGCCGCCTGCGTCTTGCGCCAGCTCTGGCGGCCGGCCCCGGAGCCCAACGGACTGCGCCCGCTTGCACGCTGGTGCGATGCCTACGATCGCAATCGCGCGGCGCTCTCACGCGGCGACCGCGGTTTCCCAGCCGCTCTCTTCCGACGCGCCGACGCGCTGCGCCGTGACCTCCTGGCGTCGACCGACGCTTCGACGGTGCTTCACGGCGACCTGCACCACTACAACGTCCTGCGCGCGCGGCGAGCCCCCTGGCTCGCGATCGACCCCAAGGGCCTGGTCGGCGACCGCCACTTCGACGTCTGTCAGTTCTTCCGGAACCCGCGAGACGTCCCCACCAGCGTCAATCGTCGCCGGCTGGACATCTTCTGCGCCGAGCTTGGTCTCGATCGCGAGCGGACCAGGGCCTGGTGCTTCGTCCACGCGATCCTCGACGCCTGCTGGTCCTACGAGGACGGCACGTCGTGGGAGCGCTCCGTCGCCCACGCGCGGGAAACGCTGTCGTTCTAACGAGTAAATCGTAAAACGCAAACGGCGTTCCTCTTGACACACCGTCGGACCGGTCTGCGCGGCGCGCCTGTGATCTCGGTGAAGCGATCAGCAACGAGCCATCGGAAGTACGCAGGTAGCGCTGTTCCTGGTACGATGACTTTGCGGATTGCGCGTTGCGTCTTGGAGCTGCTCGAAGCGGCCGGCGCGTTCGATTCCTTCGACGATGTCCTTGCATTGGCGGCGGGAGCATGGTTCAATCGCGAAGACTTCGTGATCCTCGACGCCACGAGGCCGATAGGCGAAGCTGAACTATGTCCGATCCCCCAAAGCAGTTTATCCGAACCGTGCCGAGCGTCGTCCTGCCGCTGCTCGCGGCAGCGCTGGCGATCTATCCGCTGCTACCGCCGGGTATCCCGTCCACGGCCGACGGCCCGCTCCATCTGATCAGAACGGTCGAGTTCGACGCCGTTCTGCGCAGCGGCGTGCTCTATCCACGCTGGGCACCGGACCTCGCCTTCGGCTACGGCTACCCTCTGTTCAATTACTACGCGCCATTGTTCTACTACATCGCCGAGATTCCGCACCTACTTGGAGCAAGCTTCGAGCTGGCGTTCAAGCTGACGATCTACCTGGCATTCATCCTCTACGCGCTCGCGATGTACTGGTGGACGCGTCCGTTCCTGGGCGATACGCCGGCGGCGGTGGCCGGCGTCGCCTACGTGTACGTCCCATTCCGCTTCCACGAAGCCTACATGCAGGGAGACTACCCGCAGTTCCTGGCCCTTGCGCTGGCCCCGCTCGCGCTCGGCGCGCTCGATCGCTTCTTCGCAGTCGAGCGCCTGACCGCGCGCCACGTGCTCGTCCTGACCCTTGCGCTCGGCGCGATTCTTCTCATCCACAACATCAGCGCGCTCTGGCTGGCCCCAACGCTCGCGGGCTACGTCGTGGTCGTAGGAGGTGGAGGCTGGGTACTGAGCGCCAGGGGTACGGGAGCACTCCGCGCCAAGCGTCACCGGAGCTGGTCAGAGGAGCCCCACCTGCTGGCAAGCTCCCAGGCTGCCGCCTCGCCAGCTCCGACGAAAGCGTCCCCTGAAGAGGCTGGTCGGACACTAGAAAGAGAGCAGGGGGCTGCTGCCACGCGTCTCCTGAGCGCGGCTGGGAGCGCGCTTCTCGCGATCGGCCTGACCGCCTTTTTCTGGCTGCCGGCGCTGGCCGAGCAGAATCTCGTCCAGCTCTATCGGCTCCGCACCGACGACTACGACGTGCGTCATTCATTCATCACGCTCGCCACCCTGTTCGCTCCACCGGCCGTCGTCGATCAGACCGCGGCCAATCCACCGCCTTTCCTCCACCTGGGCTGGGGACAGGTCGCGCTCGCGCTGGCGACACTTCCCTTGCTCGCGCTGCTCATCCGACGGGTTCTCACTCCTGATCCCGCAAGCGGGATATTCGGGAAAAATCTCGGAAAAGTGGCCCTGCGGGCCACTTTTCCGAGATTGAAACCCACGTATCTTCCGTGGTTCCGCGCTAGCGCGCGCCGAACGGCTCCCAAGCTGGTCGGTACGAAGCCGCCACGTGAAGGCGATCTCGTCGCCAAGCCGCGTCCGGCCATTCCGGACTCCAGATTCTCGCCGATAGATTCCCGCGTCGTCGCTCACCTCGTCTTCGGCTGGCTCCTCCTGATCGGCAGCGCGACGATGACCCTGCCGATCTCGCTGCCAGTCTGGCGCCGAATCCCGCTAATTGCCTACACCCAGTTCCCGTGGCGTGTTCTCGAGCTGAGCGGCATCGCCACTGCGCTGCTCGCCGGGCTCGCGGTTCACCTGGCGCTCCGGCTGACGTCGCCAGGCTCCACGACGAAGGTCTCCGAGTCCCGAGAACTGCAGTCCATGGATCCGACGGACCTGGATTCTGGTGCTGACGGCGTTCGCCC
This sequence comes from Chloroflexota bacterium, assembly GCA_902810745.1. Classification (GTDB taxonomy): domain Bacteria; phylum Chloroflexota; class UBA6077; order FW602-bin22; family CADDYW01; genus CADDYW01. The sequence continues at coordinate 3,245 of CADDYW010000023.1, forward strand.
GGCTACGGTCCCGCCGCGGCGCCACGACTGGCTGGCCACGACAATCGTCGCCGTCGCGCTGCTCATACTCCTGGTGCCGTCGCTGGTGTATCTCTATCCGCGTCAGCCGTTTCTGGTCTACGGTCGCCTCACGCCGGCTGACGTGACCGGCTTCGAGCGAAACGGTGGGGCGGTCGGAACGACCAGCACCGGCGAGTACTACCCGCTCGACGTCCAGGACCGACCGACGGCGCCCCTCCCGCCAGATGTCGCAACTGCCGGCCGTCTCGATCGTCGCTCGCTGCCTCCCGGCGCCCGGATCACCTTTCTTGGCTCGGCGGGCTATTCCGAGCGTTACGCCCTGACCCTGCCCGGGCCGGCCACGCTACGCTTCAACCTGATTCGCTTCGCCGGCTGGCAGGTGTCGATCGACGGCCAGACCGTACCCACCCGACCGAGCCCCCGGCAGGGACTACTCGAGTTCGACGTCCCGGCTGGCTCGCATCAGGTTGCGCTCGACTTCGCCGACACGCCAATCCGCCGCCTCGGCTGGGCGCTTAGCGCGGTCAGTCTTGCCCTGCTCGCCGGGACATTGCTGGTTACCAGGAAGCTCGCGTCCCGTGCGACCGGGCAGCCCAGCCGATCTGCAGAGTCCCTCGGCGCAGCGGCGTCCGAGGTGAGCATTGAACCCCCTCGCCTCGCGGGCAAGGGAGCTTCGGCGACAGGCGCTTCGTCCTCGCCTCTCCAGCGGGGCTGGAGAGTGCCCGGCAGCGAGGCCACGGTCAAGGCGCCTGTGCTCACTGCTGCGACGACCCGATTCGCCGGCGTTCGTCCGGTTATCGCAGACCTCGACCCTGGCGCCATCGCCATCCCGGCCACGATTCTTCTCGTACTGATCGCCCTCCGGGTGACGAGTCCGGCCCCGTACACGACCGTCTTCGCGCGGCGTTCGCCGCTCGACCACGTCGTCGGGGTGACTCATCCGGCACGCGTTCGGCTCGAAGACAAGGTCGAGTTCCTCGGCTACGACCTGAGCGGCGAAACCGTCAAACCCGGCGGGACGATCACGGTGACGCTGTACTGGCGGGCCCTGCAGCCGCTGCAGTCTGACTACCGCTCGCTCGCTATGATCGCCCGAGTCGGCGACAAGGGGCTCCTCGCCCAGGACGATCGAGTTCATCCCGGTGGGATCCCGACCCACACCTGGCCGACCGATCGGTACTTTATCGATGAGCACACGATCTCGATCCCTGCCGACGCGCCGCCGATGGTCTACCAGCTTCAGGTCGCCCTCTACGATCCGAGGACACTCGCACACCTCCGCCAGGACGGAGTCAGTGGCTGGGAAGGAGAGCAGATCGTGCTGCAGCAGATCCACGTCGTTCGCTCGTCGCCGGTCGAGCCAAGCAGCTATCACTCGCTGGGCGAGCCAGTCTTCGGCGGCGTGATCACGCTCGTCGGCTATCGACTGAATACCGACCGCTTTCAGCCGGGTCAGACGATCGAGCTGACGCTGATCTGGCGTGCCAACCGCCGGATCGATCACGATTACACCGTCTTCACCCACCTGATCGACGCCAATCAGAATCAGGCGGCGGGACACGACAGTATGCCGCTGAATGGCCAGTATCCGACCTCCGATTGGCTGATCGGCGAAGAGATCGTCGATTCGCATCCGATCGCGCTGCCGGCCAACCTGCCCCCGGGCAGGTACCACCTGGCTTTCGGTCTGTATGACGCGAAGACCCTGCAGCGGCTCGACGCGACGGCGAAAGGCTGGTCGGGTCCGCGTAGCCAGATCGACCTCGACGACGTGCCGATCCAGGTGGGACGGCCGTGAGCAGGAGGCAGGAGTCGGAAGATAAGCTTCGGCTTCTGGATTCGCTCACCGCCCTCATCTTTTTCGTCGCCTGGACCGTCGTCGCGACCTACCCGCTCGCCCTGGCGCCGGCCAATCACATCGAGAACTGGGGCGACCCGCTGCTCAACGTCTGGATTCCAGCCTGGGACCTCCACCAGCTTGGCCGTGATCCGCTTCACCTGTTCGATGCCCCGATCTTCTATCCCGCCCCGAATACGCTCGCGCTCTCAGAGCTGCTCCTCGTCCAGGCACTGGAGATGCTGCCGATCGTCGCCCTGACCGGTAATTTCATTCTCGCCTACAACCTGGTCGTGCTGCTGACGTTCGTTCTGTGTGGCTTCAGCGCCTATCTCCTCGCTCGCCAGGCGCTTCCCGCTCCGCCGAGCCTGGTCGTCGGCGCGGCCTACGCCTATTCGTTCTACCGCGTCGGGGAGTACAGCCACATCCAGATCCTCAGCGCGCAGTGGATCCCGCTCGCCCTCCTCGCCCTCCTGCACTTCTGGCGGCGTCCGCGCTGGCGGACGGCACTGCTTTTCGCCGCCTGCGTGATCCTCCAGCTTCTCTCGTCGTTCTACCTGGGCCTCTTTCTCCTGGTGGCGCTCGTCTTCGAGCTGATATTCTTGATCATCGCCGACCGGCAACTGCCCAACGTTACGTTCCTGACGCGCCTCGGCAGCGCCGCGCTGCTGACCGCCGTCGTCGTGCTGCCGTTCTCACTGCCCTACTTCCAGGTCGAGCAGCAGTTCGGCCTGTCGCGCTCGCTGGGCGACGCGATCGGCGGCTCGGCGACGATCCGAAGCTACCTGGCCGTGCCGCCGACGAGCTGGCTCTACGGCACTAGCACTCTTCCAGTGCTCCAGCACTTCCAGACCGACGAGACGCTCTTCCCCGGCCTGATTACGCTCGCGCTCGCGCTGGTCGGGATCGTCTTTGGCTGGCGGGAGCGCTGGAGCGCCTTCTTTCTCGCGCTCGCCATCTTCGGCGTCCTCTTCTCGTTCGGCCCCACCTTCCACGTCAGATCCGATGGCTGGCCGGGCATCCCGCTCCCTTACGGCCTCCTTTACGCGTACGTGCCTGGCTTCCATTCGATCCGCGTCGTGGGACGGATGGGCGTGATCGCGACGCTGGGGTTCGCCGGGCTGGCCGGCCTCGGCGCGGCGGTGCTGACCGACCGCGCGCCGGTCCGCTGGCAGCGGCCGCTCGGGGTCCTGTTGTCCGTCCTGATCGGGATCGAAACGCTCTCGATCCCGACGCGCATGACGCCCGTCGAGACGCCCGATCAGGTGCCACCGGTCTACCGCTGGCTGGCAGCGCGCCCCGATAACGCGCCCGCCCTCGAGCTACCGACGATCGAGGCGCGCTGGCTGGATCGTCCAGCCGAGCTCGAGCGGCAGGGGCACGAAGAGTACCTGTCGATCTACCACTGGCATCCAACGCCAAGCGGCTACAGCGGATTCGAGCCGCCGTTCTTCTGGAGCGTGATTCGCGAGGCAAAGGACTTCCCGACCGCCGAGTCGATCAACTTCTTCCAGTGCGTCGGGGTGAAGTACCTGATCTTCCATCAAGATCAATACGCGCCGGGCCGCTGGCGCCAGATCGCCGGGCGCATCGCGCAGTTCGGCGACGTTCTGAGGCCACTGGCGCGATTCGGCGACGATTCGGTGTTCGAGCTCGCGGCGCCGGGCACGACGAACGATCTGCCGACTCCCCGCATCGTCCTGCCCGATCAGGCCGCGGCGGGAAGCGAGTACCGCGGATTTCTCGAGTGGTCGAACGGCGGCAGCGCCGCGCGTCTGAACCACCAGACCGAGCAGACGGTGCATGCCGCCTGGCGTGGGCAGGACGCGACGATCGATCGCCAGGCCCGTGTCTCCCAGCCAGCCTGCCTGGCGCGGGGGCAGACGACCGCGCCGTTCGACCTGCCGGTACCAGAGCGTCCCGGCCGCTACGACCTGACCGTCGAGACCGGCGGCGTCAGCGCCCGCGCAACCGTGACCGTCGTCGAGCCGCCGCGCGGCCCGGTCCCGAACGATCCACGCCCGTCGATGCAGCTCGTCGCCGGGCGCGTGACGACGCCGACGGTCAAACCGGGCGGCGTCGTGATGGCGCAGGGCGACTGGCGGCTACGCCACCGGACGCTGGATAACTACCTGCTCCGCCTGGAGGTCGTGGATAGCGGTGGGCGCGTGGTTGCCTCGGGAACGATCGATCCCTTCGACGGCGCGTTCGAGACGTCCCACTGGCTGCCTGGCGAGACCATCACGATCGGCCAGAACGCGATCTTACCCGGGGATTTGCCAGCGGGCACCTACACTGTCCGCCTGCTCAACCGGTTTGCCGACGGCGCCACCTGGAAGATGGCCGATCCAAACAACAACGACGCTGACTTCGTCGTCGTCGGCACGGTGGAGGTGAGGTGAAGACGTACCGGTCCGCCAGGCGACAGGCTCTGTGGGCCGGCACGGTGCTGGGCTGCACGTCGGCCGTCACGGAGCTGAAACGCTCCCCAGGGCCCAGGGCGTCGAAGCAGCTCACGACAATGACGAGGTTGCACTGTTTCTGCGCTCTGCCGCTCGACCCAATGGCAGATGTACGCGCGTGACCACCGAACCAAGCGGCAACGCCGTCCAGGCCGGTCGACCTGACCGGCTTCGTGATCAGCACAGCATTCGCGCGCCCGAGGGCGTGCACGAGACCCTCCCCCGTTTTCCGCTTTTCTGTTTTCCGTCTCACGCTTTGCCCTTCACGTCGATCAGCGCCGAATCCCGACTGCCAGGGAGGCCTCGCGCCGTGATCGGCAGGCGCGCGCCGGTTTTGAGATCATATAGTCCGACCTCGATCCGGGCACCGGTCGGGGGAATCGGCCCGCGCAGATCGACCGTGTGCGTGTCGGGTACGATCCGCCCGGGCTGCCAGAGATCCGTGGGGTAGAGGTTGTCAATCGGCCAGCTATCGCCCTGCCCGAGCAGCTTGCCGTCGGGCCCCAGCACGTGTACGAACACCGTGTACTGCTTGCTCGGCCGCCGCTGCGCGCGCCAGTAGAAGGTAACCTCGACGGCTTGGCCAGGCGAGAGTCGTCGGACTCGACTGTCGAGCAGCTCGAGCTCGTCTCCAAAGCGCGTCAAACGAGGCGTCGGGCCGGTCCAGGCGGTCGAGTCGCCACGGGCGAAGAGTGTCGTCCCTTCCGCCGAGTCGATCAGGCGATAATCCGGCGAATCGAAGAGCCGCCCGAGCGCGTTGCCGTCCAGGCTGAACGCGGCCGGATAGCGAAGGTCCCTCTGATCGAGCAGGATGTAGTCGGCGTTGTGAATCTCCGGGAATCGGTACACGCGCTCGCGCTCCGAGAACCAGCTCAGTAGATTGCGGCTGGCCGAGACCGATGCGTCCGGCGGTATCTCCGCGATCAGGCTTCGCATTTCGACCGTATGCACGTCGCTCGTGAACGCCTTCGCGTCGTAGCGGCGTCCAATCGGCGTCGGGCCAATCAGATACGATGCAGCAGCGCAGGCGACCAATAGGACACCCGCGACGACTGCTTCGGGCCATTCACTTCCAGGCAGCGTCTCGAACTTCGTAGCCGGACGCCCGGGTTCGTTCGCCACGGAGGCGCAGCGTCGACGCACAGTACGCAGCGAGAATAACATAGTTTTCTCTGCGTTTCCTCCGAGCCCTCGGTGTCTCCGTGGCGAGGCATTCTCCCGGGTGACCGCTTCGGAGGTGCCGGGTGCTACTCGCCTCAGACCCACCACCGTGCCGAAGAACAGAAACGGCAGCAATGGCGTCAGGTAGTGTCGATCGATCGCGTACTGATCGGGACTCTCGGCAAGAAGGAGGTATCCAAAGACCGGGAGCGCGGCAACCACGTACTCCCAGCCGAGAACCGGCAGCAGTGCCAGCGGCACGAAAAGCTGCGCCAGAAAGCGCAGCCGGTCTGGAGTCGCCAGGTGGGCGACGAGCAGTCCGGGCGCGGTCAGCGCGTGGATCGCGATCTCGAGCGGACTATTTCCCAGGTAGGCGTAGCGCCGAACGTAGTAGTAGCCGCTCCCGGCGAGATTGAACCGTGGGAGAATGATACCCATCGTGACGAATCCGACGACGACGCCGAGCGCGATCGTTGCCGCGGCCAGGCGTGGGTGACGCCGTCGCAGCCACCAGAGCAGGCCCAGGCCAACCACGACGATCGCCACCTCTTCCTTGACCGTGAGCGCGACCAGCGCCGAGCCGAAGAACAGGAGCCTCCGATCTTGCTCGATCGCGAGGAGCGCCACCGCGAGTGGCAAGGGGAGCAGCGTAATCTCGTGGAATTGGAAGAGATTCACGTAGTGCAGGGCCGGGTAGACCAGGTAGGCACCGGCCACGAGCAGCGCGGGAGTCGCGCCGAGCTGCTGCCGCGCGAACAGATACAGGGGTATCGCGGCAAGCGCGAGCAGAAGACTCTGGCCAACGAGCAGCACGTTCGGGCTCGGCGAGATCCAATAGATCGGCGCGAAGAGCGCCACCGCGGGCGAGAAGTGATCGCCCAGCATGTTGCTCGCGTGCTGGATCAGCGTGCTGACGAAGATGCGGCCGTGGGCCGTGTTCCAGACGATCTGATCGTAGATCGCGAGGTCTTCGTCGAACTGGTAGAGGGCGTCACGCTCTCGAATCGAGAGAAAGCTGAAGCAGCTGGTGTACGCAGCAATGAGGGCTGCCAACACCACCCAGGGGACCAGCGATCGATGCGCCTTCACCCCGTACCCGCGCCGATCAAAAAGCCCGCAGCACCGTCCAGGCCAGGACCACCCACCCGGCCAGGAACGCTAGCCCGCCAAGTGGTGTGATCGCGCCGATCCAACGGATCCCGGTGATACTGAGCACATACAGGCTGCCCGAGAAGAGCAGGATACCGACGATAAAAAGCCAGCCTGCTAGCGCGGTCGGCGTGCCTTTCCAGCGGCTGATCGCGAACGCAACGGCGAACAAGCCGAGCGCGTGGTAGAACTGGTAGCGCACGCCGGTCTCGTACACCTCGGCCATACCCGCGGCAAAGGTACCCTGAAGCGTGTGCGCGCCGAATGCGCCCAGTGCGACTGCGAGAAACGCGAAAAATGTCCCGAGAATGAAGAACAGCTTGTCCATAGCAAGGTATAGTATAGCGCCGGATGGTGAAGATCTCGATCTGTCTCGCGCTGCATCGTCGACCTCGAAACGTGAGTGCAGCCATCTGCACCATCGAGTGCCGGACCAGGGGGACCGGGGAAGCTATCCCCAAGCATCTCCCTTGCCAAGACACGAGACCCGGCCCGAGCCAGGCCCGAGAAGAACAGGAGGGATGACATGACCGACAGGAACCCGCCCGAGATCGTGCTTCAGCGCACGCGTGACCGACTGCGCGGCGCCGGTCTCTCCGAGGAGCGCGTCTCCGCCGTGCTCGATCGCGCCGCTCAGCTTCTCGGTTGCATCGAGAGTATCGCCGAGCTGGACGCCGACCTGCCCGAGCCGGCGCTGATCTGGCAGCCAATCGAGGAGGTCGATCGATGACCGGGGACGATCTCGCCTTCGCCAGCATCGCCGACCTCGCACCGCGGATCCGTCAGCGCGAGATCTCGCCAGTCGAGGTCGTGGAAGCGGTCCTGACCCGCGTCGACCGCCTGAACCCGACGCTCAACGCATTCATCACCATCACCGCCGATCACGCGCACCAGGCGGCGCGCGACGCCGAGCGGGAGATCGCCGCCGGTCACTATCGCGGCCCGCTGCACGGTATTCCGATTTCTCTCAAAGATCTCTACCTGACCGCGAACCTTCGGACGACCGGCGGCTCGCGCATCCTGGCCGATTACCTGCCCCGCGCGGATGCCACGGTCACCCGTCGACTGCGGGAGGCCGGGGCAATCCTCGTCGGCAAGAACAATATGCACGAGTTCGCCTACGGAACGACGACGATCAATCCGCACTATGGTGCGACAAGGAACCCCTGGGACGTCGAGCGCATCACCGCCGGATCGAGTGGAGGCTCGGGCGCAGCGGTCGCGGCCGGGCTCAGCTACGCGTCGATGGGGAGCGAGACCGGCTGGTCGATCCGCCGGCCAGCCGCGTTCTGCGGCGTTGTCGGTCTCAAGCCAACCTACGGACGCGTCAGTCGCCACGGGATGCTCCCGGCGGCGTGGTCCCTCGATCACGCCGGACCGCTGACTCGCACGGTCGAAGACGCGGCGCTCGTCCTCAACGCGATCGCTGGCTGGGATCAGGCCGATCCGGCGTCGAGCAATCGGCCGGTTCCGGACTTCACGAGCGATCTCGACCGTGGTATCTCCGGCTTGCGCATCGGACTGCCGCGCCACCACTTCGCTGGATTGTGCGAAGCAGAGGTCGAACGAGCCTTCGAGGATGCCGTCGCGGTGCTGCGCACGCTCGGCGCTACGCCGGTCGAGGTGGAGCTACCACGGGTGCGCTATGCTGGAATTGCCTCGTCAGTGATCATGTCCGCCGAGGTCAGCACGGTGCACGCGCGATGGATTCACCAGCGCGGCGGCGATTACGGCGACGACGTCCGGGCGCGGATCGAGGCTGGCCTCGCCGTCGACGCCATCGAATATCTGCGGGCCCAGCGTCTGCGTCGCTGGATCGCCGAGGAGGTCGCGGCGACCTTCCAGAACGTCGACGTCCTGATCTGCCCGACGACGCCGCAGGTCGCGACACGGATCGACGGCGGTCTGGAGGCGCTGAACGATCCCGCGCCAGCTGTTGCCGACGGTCCGTTCAACCTGCTCCGGTTGTTCGCACTGATTGGCACGCCGGCCATCTCCGTACCCTGCGGTTTCTCTCCGCGCGGGTTACCAATTGGGCTGACGTTGGCTGGTCGTGCCTACGATGAGGTCACGGTGCTCCGCGCAGCTGCCGCTTACGAGCGCGTGACTGACTGGCACCGACGGCGACCGGGGATATCTTCCGGCAGATGAGACCGAGGCGCGGTCCGTTCATTTCCGTCGTCTTACGCCGGATCCGGCCGGTTCGCGTGGACCTTGCTGGCGGGGGAGCAGCGCGGGTTCCTCCACCGGGGGCAAGATATGATTCGCAACAAGGCAAAATTTCGCTCATGCAGAACTTTTTACTAAGTTGACACAATAGACGGGGAATGCTACAATTCCCAGGGGTGGGTCTCACGCCATTTGGCCACTTTCTGCTCATCATCCAGGGCCAGTCGCCTCACGGTCAGCGCGGGTGAGTGCTCGTCGCGAGGATGTTTCGCCTCCCTTATCTGGGAGCGGATTCGCGCGACGGCGTCAACGGCTCTCGAACGATGATCGCATGGTGCCACGGACACATGCCAACAAACGAACGCTGGGCATTGTTGCGGAGGACGCCTTGATCGAACCTGGCTTTGGACATTCTCCCACGGTCGACGACGCGCTCGACACCGAAGCAGTCGACGACGCGGCTTTCGCCGACGCCTACGATGATCTCCTCGAAGACGACTTCTCCGTCGAAGATCCCGTCAAAATGTACCTCCACGAGATTGGACGGGGGCAGCTGCTGACCGCCAATGACGAAAAATGGCTGGCCTGTCGCCTCGAAGAAGCGAATCGCCTCAAGGAAACTATCCGCGAGCTCGAGATGCGCTTCGGCAGTCCTCCCACGCCAACGCAGGTCATCGTCGCCGTCTACACGCGAATCTTCGAGCGGCGTGGGCTCTTGAACGACCTGTCGACGGTCTTGCACCTTGACCCGGTGCTCGATGTGCCCGCTTTCCTCGAATGCCCCCGACTACGCGAAGCAATCGATTACTACCTCGAGCCAGACCTCATCGACCAGCTAGCAGACCGCGCCGGCCGAAAACCCGAGGAGACGCGGAGCGACGTGATCGCGGTGTCGGTCGATAGTCGACTGCTGCCGGACGTCGTGCGTCGCCTCCTGGGAAAGGCCAATGGACTCGACGATCTCCCCTGTCCGTCCGTGTTCGCGGAGATGCTGGAAGGCACCGAAGCCGAGCTGGCCGAGCACCTCAACAACGTACGGCGCGAAGCCAGCCGCGCCGAGAGCAAGCTTACCGAGGCAAATCTGCGTCTGGTGGTCAGCGTCGCGAAGAAGTACCTCAACCGGGGGATGGCGTTCCTCGACCTGATTCAAGAGGGCAATCTCGGTCTGATGCGTGCCGTCGGCAAGTTCGACCACCGTCGTGGGTTCAAGTTCAGCACATATGCGACGTGGTGGATCCGCCAGGCCGTCAGCCGGGCAATTGCCGATCAGTCGCGGACGATTCGCGTTCCAGTCCATATGGTCGAGGTGATCAATCGCTTGAGCCGAGTGTCCCGCGAGCTGGTCCAGGGACTTGGTCGTGAGCCCAGCCACGAGGAAGTTGCATTGATGATGGGCTTTTTCGACGAGGGATTGGAGAGCGAGCTCATCGCGGAGGTCCTTGCCCAGGGTGCGCGCAACGGCACGACGCCACCCCGCGACGTGACCCCGGACATTCGACGCGATCTGATCCTCGGTTCCGGCATACTCAGCGTCCCAGCCGAGCTCCCGAACCAGCTGCGCGATCTGGTCGAGCAGGCGTCGAGCCGTGTGCAGGAGGCGGTCAAGGTCGCGCGTCAGCCGGTCTCGCTCGAAGCTCCGATCGGCGAGGAAGAGGATAATCACCTGGGAGACCTGCTCCCGGATAGCTCGTCGCCCGCCCCGGTCGAGATCGCAACGCAGAAGCTCCTTCAGGAGCAGGTCGAAAATGTCCTCGCGTCACTCACGAATCGTGAGCGACGCGTTCTCCAGCTCCGCTTCGGGCTTGACGACGGTCATCCTCGAACCCTCGAAGAGGTTGGCAAAGAGTTTGGCGTAACGCGCGAGCGGATCCGGCAGATCGAAGCCAAGGCGCTCCGCAAGCTCCGGCACCCGAGCCGGAGTAAGAAGCTACGGGCATATCTAGACTGAGTAAGCAGACACACGAACCGAGCGGTGGATTTATCGCCTCCACCGCCCGGATGACCAGGGATCTGCTGGGTGAGTCTCCACTCAACTGGCTGCTTCTTGCCGTACCGGCGACCCTCGTCCTCTGGCTGCTCCACGCGCCGGAGCCAGTGACGTTCGGCGCCGCGACGATCGCGCTGATTCCCCTTGCCGCTCTGATCGGTCAGACCACCGAGATCATCGCCAGCCACACCGGACCGGTGCTTGGCGGACTCCTCAGCGCCACGTTCGGGAACGCGACCGAGCTGGTCGTCGCGACCCTGGCACTGATCCGTGGTCTGGACGAGGTCGTGAAGGCGTCGATCACCGGTAGCATCATCGGCAACGCTCTGCTCGTGCTCGGCATGAGCATGATCGCAGCAGGCATCGGTCGCGAGCGCGTGTTTTTCAATCGCGTGGCCGCGTCAACAAGCTCCACGACACTCCTGCTCGCTGTCACGGCGCTGGTAATGCCGGCCGTGTTCAACCTGGCCGTCTTCGGCCGTCTTCAGAACGCCAGCCCGGCCCTCGATCAGCTTAGCCTGCTCGTCGCGCTCGTCCTGATCTCCACCTACAGCCTCAGCCTGATCTTCTCTCTGATCACTCACCGTGGCATCCTGATCAATCTGGCCGAGATCCCCGAGCAGTCGCCGATGAAGGTTGGTCCGGCGGTCTTCATCCTGGCACTGGTGACACTCGTCACGACGTTCGAGTCGGACATCCTGGTCGGTACGATCGAGGCTACGACCCGCGCCCTCGGAATCACCGAGTTCTTCGTCGGCGCGATCATCATCGCCATCGTCGGCAATGCGGCCGAGCACCTCTCGGCGATCCTGGTCGCCCGACACGGGCAGATGGACCTCGCGGTACACATCGCGACTGGCAGCGCAACCCAGATTGCCGTCTTCGTGGCGCCCTTCCTCGTCATCATCTCGTGGCTCATCGCCGCGCCGATGTCCCTGGTGTTCAATGCGTTCGAGATCGCGGCGGTCGCCCTTGCCGCGGTCATCGTGACCATTGCCGCGCTGGATGGCGAGACGAACTGGTTCGAGGGCGTCCAGCTCGTCGCGGTCTACCTGATCATCGCCATCGCCTTCTTCTACGTCCCGGTCCCCTGACGCTTGACCACGCGGGCCCCTGTCGCGTCGCACCGCGCCCGCCCTGCCCGGCGTGCTCATCCGATCGCCCGGGCGTCGCTTATCGGCGGGCACCACCTGCTGCTATAATCACCCGCTAGACCAGAGGTACCCGGCGACCAGCAGGCTCAGCACGACGCCAATCTGGACCGCCAGAAGTGGGAGCCCGAGGAGATAGCCAAGCTGGAGGAGTGCGTTCTGGCTGAATACTACCTGATCGACTCCGACCGTCGCGAACAGGGCGCAGATCCAGCCGCGGGCGATCACTCCCGGCAGCATCTGACCCCAGTCGCGTACGCCAAAAACCAGATCGTATCCGGCGTAGATCGCTCCGATCAGCGCGGCAACTCCCAGAATACTTTGAATGCTGAGCGCCATAGCTGGTATCACGACCTCCAGATCACACTATGAGGAGACCAGACGTCATGTCCTCCCGTCGCCTGATTTTGATCACCGGTGCTGCGGGAATGATCGGCAAGCAGCTCCAGGGATACCTCCGTGACCGCTATCGCCTGCGCCTGATGTATCACCGAACCGTCCTGCCAGCGGTTGGCGACGATGAGATCATCGTCGGCGATATCTGCGACCTGCCCACCGTCGAGAAAGCTGTCGAGGGCGTCGAGGCAATCGTCCACCTGGCCGGCGATCCCAAGGTCGACGCGACCTTTGAATCCGTCATCGAAAACAACATTCGAGGCACCTACAACGTTTACGAAGCCGCGCGCCGCCACGGTAAGCCGCGGGTCGTGTTCGCCAGCACCAACCACGTCGCCGGGTGGTACGAGGTCCTGAAGATGTATGTTACCCCGGAGATGCCCGTTCGGCCCGATGGCTACTATGGGGCGAGCAAGGCATTCGGCGAGGCACTGGGCCGCTGGTATAGCGACGCGTTTGGTCTTCCCGTCATCTGCCTCCGCATCGGCTCGTATCTCGACCGGCCCCAGAACGTTCGGAATCTGTCGACCTGGCTGAGCCCACGCGACATGGCGCAGCTCACCTGGCGCAGCATCGAGAGCGACGTCCCGTTCGGCATCTTTTACGCGATCTCCGGGAACACCCGTCGCTACTGGGATATTACCGCAACCCAGCAGGTCCTGGGCTACGAGCCGGAAGATAACGCCGAGGATTACGCCAGCGAGATCCTGGGTGGCGGGTAGATGGCTCGAAGCCGCGACGGGAGACCGCTTCGCGACGCCCCCGCCGGAGATCCGTCGAACACGATACGACCGGCACGGACAGCGCCGCCAGCCACGACGTGACGCGGCCGAATGCGGTCGCGTTGCGCTCGTGGGGAGAGGGATGAACCGCAGCCGCGCTCTGCGCGTCAACAGGGTGGAAGGCGGTGCCTCCCGTCAACCGGGCGCTCAGGAGGAGATCCGCCCACGCCTGCTCGGTCTTACGGGCGCGCGCGGTGCTGCTCGCTGACGAGGCGACTCAGCGCCTGCCGTAGCCGGTACTCGGTGATCTTCCCTTCGAACCGCGGTCCGCCCTGGATCTCCACGACCGGTATGATGTAGCGAAATTGCTCGTAGACGTCGGGATCGGTCCGGATGTCGCGCTTTTCCAGATGCACTGGGAACTCCCCCGCCAGTCGCTCCAGAATTGCCTGGGCGCGGTCACAGAGGCAGCAGTCCGCCTTTCCCCAGAGTGTCACCGTGATCGGCCCGGCCGCCTGACGTCGCCGAACGTATCGCCGAATCAGGCCTAGCATCGCCACCTCCTCTCGCGTTCCCCGGCATAGCGCTTGCCGCTACCGGCACCTACCACTCGTTGCGTCGAGGCAGTCCGATGGACCAGCAGCCGGCGATTGAGCAACCAGCCGTGGCGCTGGTGCGCGAAGCGCTGCAGGCGGACACCCGTTTCCAGACCTCGTCGATTGACGTTTCGACCGAGAATGGTGCGATCGTCCTGTCAGGCATCGCTCCAGACCCATCGACTCGGGCTGCCGCCGTGGCCGTTGCCAGGCGAACACGAGGGGTCTCCCAGGTCATCGATCGGATCCAGGTGCACCCCTTCGTTCCTCGCTTCGATACCGACATCACCGCCGATATCGTCACGGCCATCACGCTCCGCACGCGCGTCAATTCAGCCCGGGTCGACGTCGAGACCGTCGACGGCGTCGTCTATCTTCGCGGTACCGTTCCCGACCCAACCGCCCGGCAGCTGATCGACTCGCTCGCGAGGTCGACCGACGGCGTTCGCGACGTTATCGACGAGCTCGTCGTCGAGCCTCCGGTGTCTCATCCAGACCCGGAGATCGAGCAACAGCTTCGTGAAAGGCTGAATCAGCTTCTTCGGCCCGAGGCGACGTCCCGCATCCACGTGACAGTCCACCACGGCGTAGCCTATCTCCAGGGCGAGGCCGAATCGACCGCGCTGCGCTGGGCCATCGAAGACCTGGCGCGCTGGACCCCGGGCGTTCTCGACGTCGTCGACGAGCTCCGTGGTCCCACCGGGCAGCGCCGCAACCGCTCGCGGCGATGACCATCGGCCGGACCCTGCACCCCGAGCAAGCCAGGGAGCTCCCAGGAGAGAGGAAGGCGCCACGCTAGCCGCCTGCTGTCAGCACCTGGACCCGGGCTGCCCAGCGCTCCCGGATGATCTGCAGGAACTCTCTGCAACTGCTGGACGGATGCTTTCGTAGCGGGCGGCGCACCTGATGCCCGTGTGCATCCGACCCACAGGTCGCCACCAGTCCGTACCTCTCCGCGAGACGACGAAAATGCTCCACGTCAGATGCACCGTGGTAGGGATGCTGTACCTCCAGTGCGACGACCGGAAGCGCCTCGCGGAGCAGACGGAGGTCCTCCTCGCTCAGCCGTACGGACACGCCCCTCTCCTGCCGGCCAGGATGCGCGACCGAGAAGACCGCCTCGCCGGGTTGGAGGATCTCCCCGAAGGTAGCCGCATCCTGGTACGTGAGCTCGATGGTCCGACGCAGTCCGAGCCCGCGGATTCGCTGATCGGCGTCCTCGAGCGACGGCGCCTGGCCAGATCGGTACAGCGCCACGGCGAGCGGATTGTCGAGAAACGAGCCATCTTCGCCGCGTGCCACGTCGGGATTCACCTCGTAGCCACGGCTACGCATCTGCTCGAAGAGGTCGAGATAGAACACCTCGAAACGCTGGCGTCGCCGCTCGACGAATCGTCTCCACGTCGGGGATGCCCAGTCGAAATCATAGGCAAGAACGTGGTACGGGCGTCCTTCGACGGTCAGGCTAACCTCCATCCCGGTCAGGAAGGCGAGGCCGGCACGGCGGGCTGCTGCAGCCGCGGCTTCCTGTCCGCCGACGGTATCATGATCGGTCAGGCTGATCAGCTTGAGACCGACGGTTCCTGCCTCGTCGATCAGCTCCGATGGCGTCCAGTGCCCATCAGAATGGCGACTGTGGCTGTGCAGGTCGACTGCTTCGTCGGCGTCGATGAGGGTGCTCAGCGCGACAACGTCGGCCTCGTCGACCGGTCGGCCACGGCTCCCAGAGATATCTCCCAACGGTACTCCTCTGATCGATTCGATTGATCGCGTGTCATCACCCATCATATCACGCGCGGAATGACCTCCGGATTCACCGGCGAGCGTGGTGCCTCGCCACGGATTACGCGTACCGCTTCCTCCGCCACGGCCGTCTGCAGATAGGCGAGGGCATCGTCCGAGTAGAATGCGGCGTGGGGCGTCACGATCACGTTTCTCATTGCAAGAAGCGGATTATCTGGGGACGGTGGCTCCTTCTCCAGAACGTCGAGACCGGCTCCGGCGATCCGACCGGTCTGTAGTGCGTCGATCAGCGCCCGTTCGTCGACGAGTGCCCCCCGGGCGGTGTTTAGCAGGACCGCGTTCGATTTCATCTGGCCCAGGCGTCGGGCGTCGATCAGGTGTCGCGTCTCGGCGGTGACTGGGACGTGCAGCGATACGAAATCAGACTCTGCTAACAGCTCGTCCAGGCTGACCCGCCTCGCGCCGTACGAGGCCATCGTTTCGGCACTGGTGTGCGGAGCGGTCGCGAGAACCCGCATGCCGAACGCGCGAGCCCGGACCGCCACCTCGCGCGCCACGTGGCCGAAGCCAACCAGCCCGAGTGTCAGCGCCGATAACCGTCGGGTCGGGCGCATCTCACCGATTGCGTCCCAGCCGCCACGGCGAACGGACCCATCCAGACGTGGCAGGCTCCTCCCGAAGGCGAGAACGAGCGCCATGGTATGCTCGGCAACCTCTTGCGCGCAGAAGCCCGGGACATTTGTTACCCAGATGCCGTGAGCAGTTGCCGCCGCGACGTCGACGTTGTCGACCCCGATGCCGTAACGCGAGATCGATCGGCAGCGCCGCAAAGCGGCGATGACGTGCGCGGTGAGAGGTGCGTACTGGACGATGACCGCATCGACGTCCGCCGCGAACTCGATCACCTCCTCCTCGGTCGTGCACTGCCCCTTGCGAAGCTCGGCACCAGCCCTTCGGATAATGCTTTCCTCGATCTCGGTACCTGGAAAATTGCAGTCGAGAATCGCGACGACTGCCATCGACTCCTCCCCCCAATCTTTCCTTTCAGCCCGCTGATGTCGCGAACGCTTGCCTCGCGTCGACCGGGCCACGCGCCATCCGTGAAACGCCCAGGCTCTCCGCGTCGCGCGCTGGGTCTCGTATCTCCAGGGACGCGACAGGCCTCCGGGTGCGTGACCGGCGTCACCACGGGCCACGGTTATTGTAGCGCCTGGCCCCGGTGCGAGAGATGGCGGAAACAGAGACCGTGCTCGGAGCGTCGACGCGACTGGGTGCGATGTCGCGTTGACGTGCCTGGCCCTGGCCTCCTGCCCGGTGGCACATTTTTTGCACCCAGCGGGGCGCGCGGCTCTTGCAGGCTGGCTCGGGCCGGCCCAGCGTTCTGGAGGGCCCGCGCGGTGATAAAGCCCGGCCTGGGTAGAGGCCAGAGAATTGGTCGACGTTGCACGCGATTCACAAGATCAGGAGGAACTCTCATCGAATGAGCACCCGTTTTTGGCCAGGATTGAGACGTCTGGGAGCAGCTAGCGCGCTGGGACTTTCCCTCATCGCCGCGGCATGTGCTCCCGGATCTCAGGTCCCGCCAGTACAGATCACCGTACTATCTCCAACTCCGGTCACGACAGCGCCCGGAACCCCGATGGTTGGGACGCCAGTTCCCGGCGCGCAGGCAGTTCCGGCAGTATTGACGGCGAACGCGAGCGGTAACAGTATCACCCTGATCGATCCAGTCACTCACAGTGTACTTGAGACAATCGACGTCGGGTTCCCGGCACGATCGGTTGCCGTGACCCCGGATGGGCGCTATGCGTTTATCGTCAACGGAGCCTCCGGCGCGAACTCGGTCGCGGTGTTCGACCTGATCACGAAGGCACGGGTCAGCGACATCACCGTGGGAACCGACCCGACAATGATCAACATGGCCAGCGACGGTCGGTCGGCCTTCGTGACGAACAGTGGCTCGAATAACATCTCGATCCTCGACGTGCCAATGCGAACCAACGTCGGGAACATCACCGTGGGTCCCCGGCCGGTCGCGCTGACCAGCGTCACCGTTCCAAGTGGTACAACCATCTACGTCGTCGACCAGGGCGGGAACGAAGTGAGCGTCGTGCGTCCGGCGGCTGCGGGGGCTCCGGCCGGAGCGCCTGCGGCGGGCTCGCCGACGGCGGCGGCGACCGCAGCAGCTGTGACAACGCCCGCGGCGGCGACCACGCCGGTTGCTGGCGTCTCACCCACGGCCATCACGACACCAGCCGCGGCCATGACCGCGACTACTGCAGCCTCGCCCATCGCGGGCGCTTCGCCGACGGCGATGGGATCACCAGTAACTGCCGGGACTGCAACCCCTGGAGCAGGAGTCATCGCGACGATTCCGGTAGGGGTTAGCCCGGTGGCGATCGCTGGCGTCCCTGGTGGCACCAAGCTCTACGTCGCCAATCAAGGAAGTGGAGACGTCTCGGTCATCGATACCTCGAGCAACAAGGAAAGTGCTCGGATTCCAGTCGGCGGGCACCTCACTGGCCTCGCGGTCTCGCCGAACGGCACGCTCCTTCTTGCCACCATGGATCAGCCGACGAGTCGCGTCGCCATGGTGGATCTCGCGACCAACAAGGTGAGCCGCACCATTAGCGTGGGCGCCGGGCCGTCGGATGTAACGTTCAGCGCCGATGGCCGACTCGCGTTCATCACCGATCGCGTGCAGAATAATCTCTTCGTGGTCGACGTCGCTTCGGGTAGAGTCGTCAGCACGGTGAGCGTCGGTGGCAGTCCGGTCGCCACCCAGTACACTCCCCGAGCGCTGGTCCCAAGCACGGTCCTGACGCCATCGCCGGGCGCGACGACGGCACCGGCGGTTGGGACACCCACCACGGTTACCACGCCGAGCGCGGCAATGACTCCGACCTCCGCGGTGGCCTCACCCACCGTCGTTGCAACGCCAGCAGCGGCGATGACTCCGACGTCGGCCGTCGCCTCGCCGACGTCGGCGACCGGCGCCGCGGCAACCGCGACCAGCGCCGTTGCTTCACCGACCAGTATCCTTGCTTCGCCAACGCCAGCCACCGGGTTGATGACACCAACGCCAACCCCGTGAGGTCTGACCTGACAGCCAGAACCAAAGAGCCTCCCGGCCCGTAGCCAGGAGGCTCTTTGCGACTCGTTTCGATGCGGGTGGAGCGCGGCGGCGCAACGTGGACCAGCAGGACGGGAAGATAGGCGAGCGGATGATGGCCGATCTTCACGTCGACGACCCTCTCCCCTCTTCGCCGCGGTCCCGGAGGAGCAAGAGCCATGAAAGTCGAGGTACGCTTCGTCGGATTGCCGGTGGTCGGTCCGGCACGTGTTGCCTCGGATCCCGTTGCCCAGCAGACGTGTCCGCCACTACCGGTGGAGCTTCCACCGGCTGCCCGGGTCGAAGATCTGATTCGACGAGCAAGTGAGCTTGGTGTCTGGACCGGCGCGATCCAGGAGGTTCTCCTGAACGGCCAGGCAGTAAGCTGGGCCACGCCGCTGCACGACGGAGACGCGGTTACGCTGGTCGGACCCGTGGATGGATCCTGAGCTTGCCGATCGATCATCGCCTGAGCTATGATTCTGCCGAGAATCAAAGCACGGGGTGCCATCCGATCGTGCACGCTCCGGATCTCCTTCCCACTACCCGCGCCCGCGCCATCGAGATCGCGACGTCTCGCGGCCAGGCGCGGCGATGGTCACCTCGCGAGCAATGAGCCTTCCTGCGATCGTCGCCCGGCTGACCAGCACTGGCCCGGTGGGCGTGTTCGTGATCTTCCTTGTCCCGTGGGGACCGGGCGCGCCGGCCGGCATCGTGCTGGCGCGTCGAGAAGGATTATCTCCACTGCTGATTCTCCTGCTCTACGTGCTGAGTGACGTCGTGACTGCGATCATCCTCGAACCGGTAGTTCGGCTGCTGAGATCGCGGGGCAGTCGGTCGCGGATCGGCTCGCTGATTCTCGACTCATTCAACCGGCTGGGGTCGATCACTCAGGTGACGTCAGGGCGCTTCGGGCTTCCGCTCGGTCTGCTCACCTTCACGTTTGCAACCGATTTTTTCACCGCCAGTATCGTCTCGACCGGCATCTCAATGGGACGCGTTCTCGCCTGGATCTGCATCATCTGCGGGGACGTAGCCTGGTTCGTCATCATTCTCCTCGCCACGCTGGGCATCGCGTCGTTCCTCTCCGACGATCGCATCCTCTTCGTCGCCACGTTACTCCTCGGCTTCACGCTGCCGCCATTGGTCCGACGAATCTTTGCGCGACGTTCGCCAGCCAGCTCGTTACCACGCTGACCGGCGGGGGGGAGTGCGCATCGTCCGCCTATCCGCCTGCCCGCCGCGAGTCCAGCCACCCTTACACCAGGCTGCTGAGCGCGGCATCCAGATCCGCGAGGATGTCGTCTACGTCTTCGATGCCGACCGAGAGACGGAGCAAACCGTCGTCGATGTCCATCGCCGCGAGCGTCTCCGGTTCCAGTCCACGGTGCGACGTCGCGACCGGATACGAGATCGTCGTCGTAACGTCGGCCAGACTCGGGGCGAAGGCGATCAGATCGAGGGAGTCCAGCACGCGCTCCGCGGCTGCGCGCCCTCCCTTGACCGAGAACGAGACCATTCCGCCGAAGCCGCCATCGAACAGCTGCGACGCCAGGGCATGTCGGGGGTGGCTCGGCAGGCCGGGGTAGAGCACCCGGCCCACGGCCGGGTGCTCGGCGAGGAAACGCGCCACGGCGAGCGCGTTCTGACAGTGCGTCCGCATCCGCAGCGCCAGCGTTGGAAGACCCAGGCCCACCATCCACGCGTCAAACGGGCCAAGGCTGGCGCCGAAATGCACGACCTTCGCCCGCGTGGCCTCGATCAGATCTGCACGGCCGACGGCGATGCCCCCCATGCTTCCACTGTGGCCGCCCAGATACTTGGCCAGCGAATGACAGACGACGTCGGCGCCGAGCTCGAGCGGCCGAATCAGCATCGGCGTGGTGAACGAGCTATCGACGATGACCGGAATACCGCGTTTCTGCCCGATGGCGATCACGCCGGGAACGTTGCAGACGTGCAGTGTGGGGTTCGTCAGCGTCTCGACGAGAAGCGCGCGGGTATTCGGGCGACACGCGCCCTCGAGTACCGCCAGATCATCGGTATCGACCAGCGATACGTCGATGCCGAGCTGCGTAAGCTCCTGACTCAGGAGGGTGAATGTCCCACCGTAGGCACGTCGGTCGGCAACGATGTGGTCCCCGTGCTCGACCAGCGCGAGGAGGAGTGACGACAGGATGCCCATGCCCGAGGCAGCAGCCACCGCTGCCTGGCCGCCCTCTAATGCCGCGAGGGAATGCTCCAGCGCGGCTGTATTCGGCGTTCCCATGCGGTAGTAGACGTGTCCAGCCGCCTGCTGCTGGTACACCGACTCAAGCTGAGCAACCGAGTCGAAGGCGAACACGGTGCTCTGATAGAGCGGCTCAACCAGCGGCCTGGAAGTACCTGGATCCTGCGCCCGGGCAGCCCGAGCAACCCGGGTGCCGAGCCGCAAGGCGCGCGACCGATTACGACGTGCAGCCACGAGTCACCTGCCACGATCGAGAGCTTGTTCTCCCGAATTGTAGCAGATCGCGCGGCCCGGGCGTGCCTATCATCGCGGCCCAGGGCTGTGATAGAATGGGGACACGTGAGTGAGCTTGTTTGTTCGGTCCGGGTCTCTAACGAATACCGTACCCGTGGTCGAGTCTCGGTTTTGACCGGATCGCGTGGTGTCGAGCACGGAAGCACGAACGCGGAGGGCCAGCGGTGTCCCTGGCGCTGACACGGTCGCGCTGGCATATCCCGAGCCGCCGCCCGCTCCACCGCCGCGCCCGACCGATCCGAGACCGCTCCTCCCTGTGGATCGGCGCGATCTGCCTCGCGGGCATCGTCGCGGTTGCCCTTGTCGTTGCCACCGCGACCGCTATCTGGCTGATAGCCTGGTTCGGTCAGTTCGCGGGTGCGCTCCCGTCGCCAGATCAGCTGACCGCCCGTGCGCCATTCCAGACGACGCCAGTGTACGCGTCCGACGGCACGACGGTTCTCTACGAGATCACCGACCCCGAGGGCGGGCGGCGCACGATCGTCAAACTGTCGCAGGTACCCCGCTATCTCATTGAAGCGACGATCGCGACGGAGGACGCTGGCTTTTTCTCCAATCCCGGCTTCGAGCTTCGAGCAATCTTTCGGGCGGCCGTCGAGGATCTGTCGCATCAGCAGGTCCTCTCCGGAGCCAGCACGATCACGCAGCAGGTTGCCCGCAACGTCCTGCTGACGCCGGCCGAGCGCCTGGATCTCAGCGCTCGCCGCAAGGTCAAGGAGATCGTCCTTGCCTATCAGCTTACCCAGACCTACACCAAGGACGAGATCCTGAGTGTCTATCTGAATGAGATTTACTACGGCCATCGGAGCTACGGCGTCGAAGCGGCGGCTGAGACGTACTTCGGAAAGTCGGTGTCACAGCTTGACCTAGCCGAGTGCGCGCTCATCGCCAGCCTGCCGTCTGCCCCGGCGTATTACGACCCGTACGTGCGCTTGGATGCCGTTAAGGAGCGGCAGCAGTATATCCTGCAGCGCATGGTCGACCAGGGATACATCACCGAGGCACAGGCGCGAGCGGCAGCAAGCGAGCCGCTGCACCTGGTCGACCACCGCCGAGCCCCCATCGCTCCACACTTCGTGAATTACGTGTCCGACCTCTTACAGACCCGGCTCGGCACCGACCGCCTCTACCACGGCGGTTACCACGTCGTCACGACCCTCAATGCGCCGTTGCAGAGCCTGGCCGAGCGCGCGGTCAGTGCCCACCCGGAGATCTTCGCGAAGGGATCGGGCAATAACGTCGCTGTCGTCGCCCTCGACCCACGCGATGGGCACATCCTGGCAATGGTTGGGAGCGCCAATTACGACGACACCGATATCGCCGGGGAGGTCAACATGGCACTGGCGCCGCGCGAGTCGAGCGGCGTTCTCAACCCACTGACCTATGCGCTGGCGCTCGAGCGAGGTGAAACGCTGGTATCGCGCGTCGTCGACGAGCCGCAGACCAGCCTCGACGCGACGGGGACCGATCTCGCAAGCGCCCGATCGGACCAGCACCAGTACCTGGGGCCGGTTACCCTGCGTCAGGCGATCGGTCTCGGTTTGGGCGCCCCCGCGCTCCATCTGATGACGATTGTCGGCAATCAGAGCTTGATCGACCTGATGACCCGAATCGGTGTGCCGAATTTCGCCCAGCGCGTAAGCTACGCGTCGAACTTCGCCATCGCGGGCGCGCGCGTCTCACCGCTGGAGGTCGCCCAGGTCTACGCGGCGCTCGCCGACGCGGGCGTCGCCCACCGTCCCATTGCCATCGAGCGCGTCGTGGATTCGAACGAACGCGTCATCTACCAGGATCAGCCCGAGCAACGTCAGGCACTGCCAGCCGGCATCGCCTATCTGGTTAGCAGCGCGCTCGCCGATCCGTCAGTCCGCGCCCCGGAAGCTGAAAATGCGCTCAAGCTGGATCGTCCTGTCGCGGTTCACGTGGCGACGTCGGATGACCGCCGAGACTCCTGGGCAGCCGGCTACTTCCCGAATCTCGCCGTCGTCGTGTGGGTTGGCAGCACGAATGGACGGCCGCTGGAGGATATTCAGGCAGCCCCGGAGATCTGGGGCAGCTTCGTCCGCGAAGCGCTGAAGTTTCTTCCTCCTGCCGACTACACCAGGCCATCGGACGTTGCCGAGATCTCATTGTGTCAGAACCCGGCCTGCACCAGCAGGCGCAGCGAGATCGTTCTCAAGGGAACCGAGAAGGCCGCCGAGGACGCCAACGCGAACGCGATCGGCAGGTCACAGGCCGGCGTCACGAGCAGTCAGACGCCCCTGGTCAATCGCGCGCAGACGAATGCGCGACCGCCAGGGCAGATCGTCAGCAGTGGCCTCGTGACCGTTCCGGACGTCACTGGAACCACGCTGGATCAGGCGCGGGTGCGCCTGACCGCGGCGGGGCTCACCAACTCGACGATCGTCAAATATGTCTCGGGCGCGGAGCTCTCAGCGGCGCAGCGCAACATTGCCGTCGGCCAGGTCGTCGCCACGTCTCCCGCGGCAGGTGAACGGACCGCGCCGGGGACAAGCGTCGTACTGACCGTTCGACGTAACTGAGGAACGTATCGCGTGGTATCGGGTCTCACAGCGATGCCCACGCGGGAGAAAACCGATGCGGGATCACGGAGGACCAGGCGATCGCTGGTCCACGATCTATCAGACGGCAGTCCTGGGTATCAGCGCCCTGGTGATCATCCTCACGTGGGTACTTGCGACTCGTCTCTTCGAGTCGTCGATTGGTCGACCGGGTGGCGTGGCGCTTGGCCTCGAGGCGCTCGGGCAGGTACTCGGCGCAGCTGCTCCTCACGGCCCGGCTGCCGAGGATCTTCCCGGCCTGGTCGGGACACCCACGCCGTTGGCCGGGCCGCCTGACACGCCCACGCTGATTCCGACGTTCAGCCCAACGCCGGTCGAGCAAGCCACGCCGACGCCCACGCCGGATACACGCTTCTACGACCCGGCCCGTGCGAAAACACTTCTCGCCGAGGCGCAGACCAGCTTCGGAAACGAGTCGAACGACTTCGTCGCGAATGTGAGCCTCGCGGCTCAGCGGATCAACGGTCGGCGCATCGCTCCGGATGCGACCTTCTCCTTCGACAGCACCGCTGGCCCGTTCACGACCGAGAACGGCTATCGCGCGGTAAGCCCGATCACCGGAAAGCCCGCGAATGGTGTCCCAACGATCGAAGGGGGAATCACCCAGGTCTCGACGACGCTGTTCCAGGCAGCGTTCTGGTCCGGGCTCAAAATCGTCGAGCGACACACGCATCCGTACTGGCTCGATCGACTGAACGCCGGCTCGACCGCGCAGCGCGGTCTCGACGCCTATGTCGCGTACCCGTCGGATGATCTACGGATTCAGAACACGACCGGTGATTGGATTCGCATCGACGCCAGCGTCCAGTCGGGTAGCGTGAGCGTCTCGATCTATGGAGCAGACCCCGGTTGGAGTGTCAATCCAGACGTGGGGTCGCCGAGCCATCTCGTCCAGCCAAATCCAACCCAGACAGTGCGGACCGACCCGAGTCTGCCGCCCGGGCAGCAATTCACGGTTTTCCGCGGGGCGGCTGGCTTCGACGTCATGGTACAGCGCGAAGTCACGCGAGAGGATCAAACCCTCGATCGGTACGGTGTTGACGAGCGCTACCAGCCGATGCCGGCCATCGTGGTGGTGGGTGCCTCACCGACGCCCACGCCGGTTCCCCAGCCTGAGCATCCCGTGATACCCGGCATCGGTCAGGGGCCAACACACCTCGCCGGACTGGATCCAAACGCCTTCGTGCTTCCGGACGGTCGCATCCGTACCCCGGATCTGATCGATCTGCCCGAGGACGAAGCGCAGCGAGTGATCACGGCCGTGGGACTGCAGACGACCTACGTCAACTACCAGGGGCCGGGCGACATACCACCCGCGGCACTGAACAGCGTTCCCGTGGGGCACGTCCTCAGCCAGATCCCGCAGCCGGGGACAGCAGTGCCTCGGGGCACGACCGTCTTCATCGCGGTTAGAAAGGCGTAAAAGCGTGGTGGGTATCGGGGAGACGACTGGAGCGGGATAGCGGATTCGAACCGCCACGCCAACCTTGGAAGGGTCGTATGCTACCGTTACATCAATCCCGCGAATCAACCGGAATTATAGCACAGCCAGGGTAGCCAAGCAACGCATGCCGGAACCACCGACTCTGCACGAGTTCCGCTCGGCCACGATTCAGACCTTTCTCGATGAGCTCGCCTCGAGCGCCCCGACTCCTGGCGGCGGTGCAGCAACCGCGCTGGTCGGAGCAATGAGCGCGGCGCTGGTCTCGATGGTCTGCAATCTGACCATCGGACGCCCGCGTTACGCCCACGCCGAGACCGCCATGAGACAGATCCTGGCCCGAAGCGAGGAGATTCGTCAGAATCTCGCCGCTCTCGCCGAAGCGGACGCGGCGGCCTACGCCGACGTGGCCGCTGCCTATCGACTCCCGCGCGCGAGCGAGACCGAGAAGGCTGCCCGTGCTGACGCGATTCAGCACGCGCTGATCCGTGCCGCCGGTCCACCACTCGCGGTCATGAAGGAGTGTCGCTCGCTCGTACCCTTGTGTCTCCAGGTCGCCGCGCACGGCAATGCCACGGTCGTTAGCGACGCCGGGGTCGCCGCCGAGCTCGCCGCGGCGAGCGTCCGCGCCTCGATTCTCAACGTTCGCATCAATCTTGCCGAGATCAGGGATGCCCAGTTCGTCGCGCAGACCGAGAAGGAGATCGCGTCAGCCGAAGACGGCCTCGAGGAGGAGCTGGACCGCACCATCGGGATCGTCCGTGCCAAGCTTGCCCCGAAGGCGATGCAATGACCGCCCGCATTCTCGACGGCCGCGCGATCGCGCGGCAGATCACCGACGAGATCAGCGCCGAGGTTCGCGCCTACCTCGCGGCAGGCCGCCCACAGCCGATGCTTGCCGTCGTCCGCCTTGGTCAGGAGCCATCGTCGGTCCGCTACGCCCGTCAGATCGAGAAGGTATTTCTGGGCGCGGGGATGGGCTTTCGGCTGGAAGCGCTACCCGAAACCGCGACGAATGACGAGCTTCTCCGCGTTCTGGTCGATCTGGGCACCGACCAGACCGTGCACGGGATCCTGCTTCAGCTTCCTTTGCCGCCCCAGATCTCGCGCGACCTCGTGGTCGACAGCATCATCCCGGCAAAAGACGTCGACGGGATCACTGCGCTGAATCAGGGGCATCTCTTTGCTGGCCGCGGACACTACTACGCGCCCGCGACCCCCCTTGGTGGCATCGAGCTCTTGCGTCGCTCGGCGATTGGAATCGCGGGCAAGCACGCCGTCGTGGTCGGACGCAGCGAGATCGTGGGCCGCCCGCTAGCACTACTACTGCTGCGCGAAAATGCGACAGTCACGATCTGCCACTCGCGCACCCCCGAGCTGGCCAGCTACACGCGGCAGGCTGATATCCTCGCCGTGGCGGTGGGTCGGGCCGGGTTGATCACGGGGGATATGGTCGCCCAGGGCGCCGTCGTGGTCGACTTCGGCGTGAACGTGATCGACGGGCGGCTGCTCGGCGACGTCGACTTTGACAGCGTCGCCGCGGTCGCCGGTGCGATCACTCCGGTACCGGGCGGTACCGGACCGATGACCAATGCCATGCTCCTGGCAAACACCCTCGCCGCGGCCCGATTCCAGGAAGCATCGCGGTAGATCTACTGCCCATTGACCTGCCCTACCGCGCGGCCCGATACTCCAGATCCTCACTCGACCGCCGACAGATGCGGCGCCGATCGTTCGCTGACCGTGACCTGGCCATCCACGTCGCCGGCCAGATCCACCACATCCTGGAGAACGCCAAGCCAGTTAGCGCCCGCGTGCGCTCTGCTCAGGCGCATCTGCGAGCGGCCGATCGCGAGCGCCGGTCCAAAGCGACGCCGCAGCCGGTCCACGTTGCCAGGCACGGCACCAGCGAACTGGAGGATGATCTGATCGCCGTCGGCGCTGATCGCGCTGATGCCTGCCTTCATCGCCAGCGCCTTGAGCTGTACGAGGTAGATGAGATTCAGTGCTGGCTCGGGAAGCTCGCCAAAGCGATCGCGCAGCTCCTGCATCAGATCCGCAACTGCCGACGGATCGGTCAGGCTGGCCATACGAGTGTACAGGTTCAGGCGTGCCTGCTCGTCTTCGACGTAGCTCGACGGTAGATAAGCATCCAGCGGCAGATCCACGGTGATCGACGGCGGTCGCTCGACGGTCTCCCCGCGCAGTGTCTTGACCGCCTCGGCGAGAAGCTGAGTGTACAGATGGAAGCCGACCGCCGCGACGTGGCCGTGCTGCTCGGCCCCGAGAAGATTGCCCGCGCCGCGGATCTCCAGATCCTTCATCGCGATGCGGTAGCCCGCGCCCAGGTCCGTCGCCTCCATGATCGTACGCAGTCGCCTTTCGGCAACCTCGGTCATCTGCCGATTTCTGGGCGTCAGGAAATACGCGTACGCACGGTTCGCGCCTCGCCCGACGCGGCCGCGCAACTGATACAGCTGCGCCAGCCCAAAGTGATCCGCCTGGTTGACGATGATCGTATTGACGTTCGGGATGTCCAATCCGGATTCGATGATCGTGCTACACACGAGCACGTCGTAGCGGCCCGCCGCGAAGTCGAGCATCACCTTTTCAAGATGCTCCTCCGGCATCTGCCCGTGCCCCACGACGATGCTGACCTCGGGAACCAGCGTGCCAAGGTGATGGGCCATCTGGTAGATCGTCTGAACCCGATTGTGAACGAAGTAGACCTGGCCTCCGCGATCGATCTCACGCAGAATCACCTCGCGGATGAGAGTATCGTCATACTCCGTCACGGTGGTGCGTATCGGGAGCCGATCCTCGGGCGGCGTCTCCATCGTGCTCAGATCGCGCACCCCGACGAGCGCCATGTGCAGTGTCCGGGGGATTGGCGTCGCCGAGAGCGTCAGAACGTCGACCTCGGTGCGGAGCTTCTTCAGATGCTCCTTGTGGAGTACGCCGAAACGCTGCTCCTCGTCGATGATGACGAGCCCGAGATTCTTGAACGTGACGTCCTTCTGAAGGAGACGATGCGTCCCGATGCAGATGTCGATATACCCGCTCGCCAGTCCGTCGATGATCTGCCTCTGCTCCTTCTCCGAGCGGAAGCGCGACAGCATCTCGACCTTGATCGGGAACGCCTGCAGCCGCTCGCGAAAGGTGTTGAAATGCTGCTGGGCCAGGACAGTGGTCGGGACGAGCATCGCAACCTGTCGTCCGTTATCGACGGCCTTGAACGCGGCGCGGAGGGCCACTTCAGTCTTGCCGTAGCCAACGTCACCGCAGATGAGCCGGTCCATCGGCCGGTCCCGCTCCATGTCCGCTTTGACCTCGGCTATGGCTCGGATCTGATCGGGGGTCTCGACGTAGGGGAAGGCATCCTCCATCTCCGCCTGCCAGACCGTATCCGGGCCGCAGGCGTGGCCGCTCGTGACCTGCCGGGCAGCGTAGAGCCGAAGAAGCTCGCCCGCTAGCTCGCGAACCGCGGCCTTGACCCGCGACCGCGTCCGGAGCCAGTCCGACGTCCCGAGTCGATGCAGCGTGGGTGGGTGATCGCCAACTCCGACGTATCGACTGACCCGATCGGTCTGGTCGGACGGGACGTATAACCGATCACCCGCCGCGTACTCGAGCACGAGATACTCGCGTTCGCCCTGCTCGGCTCCGGTGACGCCACCGCTGGCCATGCGGATCATCTGCACGAATCGCCCAACGCCGTGATCAATGTGCACCACGTAGTCGCCTGGTGCAAGGTCACTCAGAAACGCGTCGCGACTGGGACGGCGCGCCGGGGCCGCGCGCGTGGGCTTCGTCCAGCCAAATAGCTCCCGATCGGTCAGAACCGCCAATCCGCCGTTCGCTCCCGCGGCGAGCAGGAAACCCTCGGCTAGCTGCCCGTGGACCAGCACGAGCGCCCCCGCCTCGGGTAGATCCGAGACACTCTCGAGAACGGCGGCAGGCATTCCTTCCTCGGCCAGAAGCTCGGCAAGCCGCCCGGACTGCTGACTGACCAGGAGCGTTGTGACTCGGGTCTGCCGCCAGTGAGCGACGTCGTCAAGCGCCGCGCGTAGCTGCCCCGCGTAGCTGGGAACCGGGTGAAAATCGGTCATGCGCCCCACGTGGTCGTTACCGGCTCCAGGGCGATCGCCCTCGACATCCTGCCAGCTCCAGGACAGCTGTGACACGTGCTCCAGCCGCGCCTCCAGCTCTGGCCAGTCGAAGTACGCTTTCCTGAAGCCGGCCGCGAGCTCCCCACGATCGATCAGCTCGGCGCGCAACTCCTCGGACTGCCGGACCAGATCGTCGGCCGCCGCCGCGACCGCCGATGGCTCATCGACGACGACAACTCCGTCCGGCGCAAGATAATCCAGCACGCTGTGCGTGCTGAGGTACGGCGCGTAGAACTCGAGCCCATCGAACACGACGCCATCGCGCAGGCGTTCCAGATCCCGCTCCCACTGGGCGCGGCTGGGATCGCTCAGATTCGCGACGTCTACCGCTCGAAGCAGTTCGACGCTTTCCGCCGTCGGGAGGGGAACCTCGCGCGACGGCGAGATGGAGAGCTCGTCAACGGCGGTCCGTGATCGCTGAGAACTGGGATCGAACTGACGGATCGTCTCCACGTCGTCGCCGAAGAACTCGATCCGCAGCGGTAGCTCCGCATCGATCGGAAAGACGTCGACGATGCCACCACGACGACTGAATGTACCGGCGTATTCGACAAGTGGCTCGGCCGCGTATCCGAGCTTCAGCAGCCTGCCAACGAGATCATCCGGGCGAATCCGATCGCCCGGGCGCACCGAGAGGCTAAGGGCTCGAAACTGATCCGGAGGCATCACCGACCGCATCAGCGCGCGTACTGATGCGATAACCATCGCGCGCCGCTGTCCCGATGCGAGGAGACCCAGGGCGCGAAGACGGTCCTGGACGGTGCTGGGATGCGACGGAAGCCGCTCGTAGAAGAGCGGCTCGGGAGCAGGCAGCAGCGCCACCTGCTCCGGGTATCTTGCCCACGCCGGTACCTGCTGCGTGATCTCGCGCGCCCGCTGCTCGGAGGAGACGATGACGAATAACGGTCGGCCGAGGTCCCGCTGCAGACCTGCCAGAACCATCGGCTTCGCCGGCTCGAGTAACGATGCCGAGACCACGACGCGAGACGACTGCCGATCAGATGCCTCGCGCGGGGACTGGCCTCGCGTGAGACTGGCGATGATCCGTTCATACGCCCGACGCCCGCTCACCAGGTCAAGCAGACTGGATAGGTTCATTCCGCTCCTGACGCTCTGTTTCACCAGTGGTAGACACGGGTACACGTCACGTGACGCTTCGGGGACACCAGACCACTGGACGACTCCAAACACCAAAAGGGACGCACTGACCAGCGTGCGTCCCAACGAGAACATTATACCATTCGATTACTCATTGACTTTTCGTCGGCACCCGCAGAGAATCAAAGCGGCCCAGTTCTCGTCTGGCTCCCTAGTGCAGGATCAAGGGAGTGGTCAGGGTTGGGGAAATGGCCCCGCGGGGCCATTTCCCCAACCGCTATTCCTAAACGTCTCTCTTGTGAAGACACTCATGCAGATCTAACGGCGTGAACGCGGCTGGGCATCCGTCAAGACGCTGTTTGCCTGCCTGGCTGGACCCTGGTGAATCGCCCGCACCTGGCCCACGAGGACAGCAACCCGTGGTATCTGCCCTGGCGCGATCCGGTCTTACGAAACGCGTCCCGACGACTCTCTGACGAGGAACACGCAGGAACCACTCACGATGTCTAACCGGACGCCGAAGCGGCCGGCCACGGTCGTCTCGTTGGCACTGCCCATTCTATGCGTCGCCTTCGCCATCCGCGCCTGGCATCTCGCCACGCAGAGCTTCTGGTGGGACGAAGCGTACTCGGCGATGGTCGCCAGCAAGGGATTGCGGGAAATCGTCTCGACACTGGCACGCGAAGATTACCACCCTCCATTGCACTACTTCGTTCTCCACTTCTGGATGCGCGTCGCCGGTCAGAGCGAGTTCGCGCTCCGCTTCGTGTCGGTCTCCGCCGGGGTGCTGACGGTTGCCGCCGCGTGGACTGCTGCGCGGCGGCTCCTCACGCGAAGTGCTGCGCCCATCGCAGCACTGATTTTCGCTCTGGCACCGTTTCTCTGGTATTACTCTCAAGAGGCCCGCATGTTCGCGCTGGTTCCTCTCTTTGGGACGCTGGCTCTCTACTTCTGCGCGCGTGCCGTCGAGGAGAACCGTCGCTGGCTCTGGGCTCCTTACACAGCCATGGTCACACTCGGGCTCTACGACTTTTACTACGCCATCTTCCTACCCTTCGTCTGCGGTGTCTGGATTGTGCTGCGTGCAGCTTGGACGTGGGAGCGGTCACCCCGCTCTACCGCCACCCTGGACGGCCCCGAGTCGAAGCCACCTGCAGGGCCAGTGGTCGCGCTGGCATCTGACGCGCCGCGGGCCATACCCGGCCGGGGCTCCAAGGAACAGTGGGGCTCAATCCTTCGCGACTGGGCAATCGCAACGCTGGCCGCCTTCGTTCTCTACGCGCCGTGGCTGCCAATCTTCCTGTCACGCACTGATGTCTGGTCCAGCGCGTTCACGCCAGACAACGGCCCGGCGAAGGTGATCGTCTGGACCTGGCCGGAGCTTATCCTGGGGCTCCCGAGCCTGCCGCTCTACCGCCAGCCGCTACCGGCTGCACTCCTGGCGCTCGCGGCAGCCATTACCCTGGTCTCGCTCGCACATTCCTGGCGGGTTCGAGCGGGACAGCCCGCTGCGCTCCTCGCCGCCCTTGCGTTCGTCATCCCTTACCTGACCATCGCCGCTATCTCGGCGATCAAGCCCGTGTATCACCCGCGGTACGCCATCCCTATCGTCGTCGGGCTCTATCTCACCCTGGCCGGGCTGATCGATTCCCTCGTCCATGATCGTGTCCGCCTCTCGGTACCCGGCCTAACCCCCCGTCCCGACAGATGGAGGCATCGGCTTGTCAGCTTCTCGGCGTTGAGTCCCTCGCCGCGTCCTGCCGTCGCTACCGGGAAAGGGACGAGAATAGCGGATGCTCCTCGTGCCTGGATGGCAGGCAGTCCTGAGCGCGGGCTGACCCGAGCGTCTCGCTGGCTTGGTCTGGCCTCGTGCCTGGTTCTCGTCGCGTGCAGCAGCTATGGTCTCTCCCACCTTGCAGGCGATTCAGCTTATGCGCGCGACGACTACCGCGATGCGATTCGCTACGTCGAGCAGAACGAGCGCCCGGGGGATACGATCCTCCACAACGCGATTCCCCCTTTCTGGTACTATTACCACGGAGCCTCGCCCTCGACCTACTTCCCGACTGGCCCTTACACCGAGCAAAATGTCGCCAGTGAGCTGAATCAGGTGACGCGAGGGCACGGCCGGCTGTGGTACGTGCAGCACGCGGCAATTCCGAATGATCCCAGCGGTTTTGTCGACGCGCAGCTTCGACTGCACGCCGTCCGGCTGGACGAGCGGTGGTTCGGAGCGATTCGGGTTCAGCTCTGGCAGGTTTCCCCGGGCGAAGTGTTCGCGGCGACGAAGTTTCTCCCGGCCTCGGCAAACGTCGCGAATCAGCTGATGCTGACTGGCTACGCCGCGTCCGGCGAGGCAATCGGCGGACACACCATCGACGTCGAGCTTCGCTGGCAGGTTAGCCGCACCCCTTCATCCGATGACGGTTTCTGGGTCGCCCTCGGAGACTCGGACGGCTGGACCTGGGGACGGGCTGACACACGTCCGCGCGATGCCGCGTACCGACTGAGCGGTGCGTGGCCGGCAGGAGAAACGGTCGTGACGCGGTTCGATCTACCGATCGATATCGGAACTCCTCCTAACCACTATCAATTGATCGCGGGCGTGTATCGACTGAGCGACCTCACCGGGCTCGACGTCCTCGATGCAGGCCAGCACCCCATTGGTCAGCAGATCGTCCTCGGTCCACTCAACGTCCCGAAGCCAAGCGTGGGGACGACGGATCCCTCGCTACCGAACCAGGTGGAGATGCAGGTTCTTCCTGCCCTAACCCTCGTGGCCGATCGCCTCGGATCGAGCGACCTCGCGCCAGGTGATCAGGTGCCGGTGACGTTTCTGTGGCGTGCCAGCGGGAGCCTACCTCTGCTGCGCGGTAGCCTTCTTCTCCAGGCGCCAGGAGGACAGATCATCGCCGAGGATACTCGCCCGATTGGCGATAGCTTTCCAACGGACCGGTGGGAGCCGGGAAATCTGATCCGCGAGCAGCGCCTCTTGAAGGTACCGGCGTCCGCCCCGTCGGGACCAGCGTCGCTGAGCCTTGCCCTTGCCGGGGGGCCGTCGATTCCTCTCGGCACTGCGACGATTCGACGCATCGTTCGCGAGTTCACACCGCCGCCGACGTCGCATCCGCTGCAAGCAGTGCTGGGCGAGGCCATCGCCCTCGTCGGCTACGATCTGTCGGCCGACCAGGCCCGGCCAGGTGACCAGCTGACGATCACGCTCACCTGGAAAGATCTCCGGACCGTTTCCACCAGCTATCATGTCTTCGTGCATCTGCTCGACGATCAGAACCACATCTGGGCCCAATGGGATGGCGTGCCGCGAAACTGGTCATACCCGACAAGTGCCTGGGTTCCTGGCGAGTACATCGTCGATCGCTACACGCTGACGCTCTCGCCGCAAGCGCCGGCTGGTTCTCTGAGTATCGAGGTCGGCCTGTACGACCTTGCATCCGGAAAGCGCCTCGCGGTTACCGGTCCATCGGGCGATCCGGAGGCCGATCGGATCGTCCTTCAGACACTTCGCGTGGCGCGGTGACAGGGTAAGTGCGGTGAGATTGCCCGTTGGGAGGGACCGACCCGCGATAAGCTCGCCTGCCTACCAGCAGGATGCCAGGCTGGATTCGGAGAGCCGGGAATCCGGGCCACGCCGACTGGACCGTTTCGACGTCGCGGTCCTGGTTCTTGCCCTGGCGGGGCTGGCATTACGGCTCTGGCACCTCGAGTTCCAGAGCCTCTGGTGGGATGAAGGGGTCAGCATCTACCTCTCCGGAGCCGGATTTCGCGCGCTGACCATCGCCAAGGATTTCAGCGTCGACCTCCACCCACCCGGCTATCATCTTGCGCTGGCCGTCTGGCGCGTCTTTCTCGGCCCATCGGTCTTTGCCGACCGCCTCTTCTCGGTCCTGTGCGGAACGGTAAGCATCCCCCTCACGTACCGTTTCGTTTGTCGGCTGTTCGGCCCCGAGACGGCTCCTCCCCGCCCGGATACGGATGGCGTCAGAGCGTCACGTGGCAACGGGAGACAGGAAGGACGCTACGCTGCGCTGGCGGCAGCCCTGCTAGTCACGGTGTCGCCCATCGACATCTATTACAGCCAGGAAACACGCATGTACGCGCTGCTGCCAGTCATCGGGCTGCTGTCGCTACTGGTCACGTCGTCGCTTCTGGCCGGCGGGAGGCGAAGCACCTGGCTGGCATGGGTGACGATCAACGCCGTCGGGCTCTACACGTACTACTACCTTGGACTGCTGACCGCGGCCGAAGCGCTGATCCTGCTCTGGGCCGCGGCCCGGCGCCGCCAGGTGGTGCGCTGGGCCCTCGCGCAGATGGCGACCCTCGCGCTGTTTGTCCCGTGGACAGTTCTCATGCTGCGACGACTGGGCGGCTCGGCGCTCGCGCTCCCCGCCGAGACGGCAGTTCATCTGACGCCCACCTCCTACCTTCTCGAGAACTGGCAAGACTTTACCCTCGGCTTCAGCAGCCCACCCGGAGCACGCTGGCTGCTGGTGCTGTTCGCGCTGGCGACGCTGGCCGGGGCTGTCGCCGTGGCCCGGCGAGATCACCGCTTGCTCATCCTTTTAGCCCTGGCCGTCGCCGTCCCACTGGCCGGGGCCGGTGCCGTGCTCCTGGTACGGCCGTTCTTCTACCCGCGGTTCATCCTGTTCGCCGCGATTCCGATCTGGGCCCTTGCCGGAATCGGACTGACTGCCTATCGACGCCTCTGGCCGCTGGCCGTCGTTGTAACCGCGGCGATAATGGCCGGTAATGGCTGGACCTGGTACTATGAGCGCACAACGCCACGTGCTGGCTATGCCCCCGATGACTACCGAGTCGTGTTCGCGACACTCGCGGCCAATGCTCGTTCGGGCGATGTCGTCTTCTGCGGCTATCCCTGGCAGGTCGGCTACGTCGACGCGTACCTCTGGGCTCACGGGCTCCAGGCAGCGTTCGTCCCTCGACAGTCCACGCTCGAGCGCATCGCGGGCATCGTCGGGCCAACCGGGCGCGCCTGGGTGTACGAGTATTCTCCCGATCATTCGTTTGCCGGTAGCTGGTTGACTCAGATGCTTACGTTGCGCGATCGACCACTCGTCGTCGACCAGTACGGAGATTCGCGCGTCACGCTCTTCGCGCCGGATCGCGCCAGCGCGGGTCCAACGCCACCGCTCCAGGCAACGCTCGGCCAGGACATTGGCCTGGTGTCAGGGCAGGTACAGGCCAGCACACCGTCGCGGCCGGGCGATCGGGTCCAGGTGGTTTTACAGTGGCGCTCCCTGGCTGCACCCCCACGGAGCTACACGGTGTTCGTTCACCTCCTCGGCCCAGATGGGAAGATCGCTTCCCAGCACGATGCACCTCCCTTGAACGGCACCTTCCCAACCGACCGCTGGAGACCGGGCGAAACTCTTATTGACCGCTATCTGCTGACGATCCCGGATCACGCGCGGGCAGGTTCTTACACCGTCGAGGTTGGCATGTACGAGCCAGATACCGGCCATCGACTGACGGTCGGGCCGACACCAGATCGAGACAATCGGATCGTGGTTGGGGAGCTCACCATTGCAAGCTGAGCGTAACGAAGGGCAATCGATGCCCCCGCGTGGCCTGATCTCTCGCGATGAGGAGGCGCTCGAGAGATCCGATTCACTCGACCGGCCCACCGCCTCAAGCGTCGCGAGGATGCGAGAAAGGGTCACCATTGGCGAGGCAGTGGTCGTCATCGCGATCCTACTCGCCGCGGCAGCACTCCGGCTCGTCCGGATCGCCTCGCTGCCGCCAGGCCTCTTCCAGGATGAAGCGGTCTACGGCGTCAACGCCGAGACGATTCTGAATGGAACCCTGCACATTTATTACGGCGAGCGTGAGCCGCTCTTCGAATACCTGGCAGCCTTCGTCATGCTCGTCCTTGGCCCCACACCCCTCGCCTTGCGTGTCACGGCGGCAACGGTCGGGCTGGTCGGTGTCGCGGCGGGTGGCGCCTTCGTCCGACAGCTCTTCGGCCGCCAGATCGGGCTGCTTGCCGCAGCAGGCATGGCAGCATCGCTGTGGCTGATGACGATCAGTCGTGTTGGCTTTCGAGCAATTTCATTTCCTACCGTCGAGTGTCTCGGACTTGCGCTCCTCTGGCGCGCGACTCGGACTGGTCGCACGCGTGACTTCGCCCTTGGCGGTGCCGTCCTTGGTCTGTGTCTGTACACCTATCTCGCGTCTCGGCTATTGCCATTTGCCTTGATCGCGTTCGCCGCTCTGGCTTTTATCCTGGAGCGCGAGTGGATGCGAAAGCAGATCCGCGGCTTCTTCGTCGCCGCCGTCGCCGCGGTCGCGGTGTGCCTTCCCCTTGGCGCCTACGCGCTTCGTCACCCGGAGATGCTGATGGGACGGCCCGACCAGGTAGCACTACCTGGCGGCGCAGCGTTTCTGCCGTCGCTCCTCGCCAACATCCCGCGAACCCTGGGAATGCTCTTCTTCCACGGGGACGAAAACTGGCGCCAGAACTTCAGCGGCGCACCTGTTTTCGACCCGCTCAGCAGCGTCGTCTTTCTCGTCGGCCTGTTCGTCGCGCTTCGCTGGCGCCGTCCGGAGACCCTCCTGGTGCTCGTGCTCAGCATCGTCATGCTGATACCAAGCATGCTTTCGATCGATAGCCCGCACTACCTGCGAACCGAAGGAGCAGCCGTCGCCATCTACGCCATCTGGGCCCTCGGGCTGACCTGGCTGGCAGACCGAATCGGGCGGCGGCTCGACCGGTCCAGATCTCACGCCGATGCGTTCCCCGGCAACGCGCGCATCACCGCGATTGCTGCGTCGATCGTCGGCGCCCTGGTCGTCATCGCCTTCGTGCGAACCGGTTGGACCTACTTCGTCGCCTACGCCAGAAATCCTGCGATTCTCGACGCCTTCAATGCCAACCTCGCGGCGACCGGGCGATTTCTCGCCGCGTCGCCCATCTGGCAGAGTGATCGGTCCAACGTCTACGTGACCGACGATTACGAGATCAACCGCGGGAGCATCGCGTTCTTCCTCTACCCCCGGCTGACGCCAGCCGAGCGCCCGCACTGGCTGGACGATCAGACGATTGGAACCTTTTTCGCACAAAGCGAGGCAATTCCGCTTCCCCTGGCGCCATCGGTCTACGTCGTCGCGGGTGATGGCCAGGAAACCATCGACGCGCTGGGGCCAGCGGTTCAGCGCATCGCCTGGATTCGGGATGGAACGCGCATCGCCGGACGTGCCATCTGGGCTGCGCCGGCTCCCGCGGACTGGTTCGGACAGCCCGTCGATGCCAGGTTCGGGCGGTGGCTCCAGCTCGACCGGGTCCTGATTCGCTCGTCGACGGTAGGCCTGCGCTGGCGCATCCTGCAAGTTCCAGACTACCAGCCATCGATCTACGTCCACGTCGTGGATTCACGTGACCATACCCTGGCGACCGCGGATCAGGTCGTCGGCTTCCCGGTCAAGACCTGGCGAGTTGGCCAGGAGTTCGTCACCTGGCACCCGATCCACCTGCCTCCAGGAACCGCGCCGGGCACCTTCGTGCTGACGACCGGTGTCTACCGCAAGGAGACTGGCGAGCGTGAACCGGCAACCCTGGCCGGAAACACGGTCGGAGACGTACCGATCGGACACCTGACGCTGACCGAGCCGGTTTCTGGCCCGGTGACGATCTCTCACCGAATCGACCGATCGATCGCCCCCGGGCTGACCTTCGTCGGGTATGATCTCGCCAGCACTGAGAGCGAAGCCGGCGGCACCCTGTCGCTGACCCTCGCGTGGCAGGCGACCGACGCGCGAAGACCCGCCCTGGAGGCGGTGGCCTTGCTTCGGTCGGCCGACGGTACGACGATCGGCACGTGGCGGGGACCGGTCGGCAGCTCGAGCTTTCCAACCAATCGCTGGTCGCCAGGAACGATCATCCGCCAGTTCGTCGACCTCCCCATCGCGGCGACAGCGAGCGGCCCCGCGACCCTCTCGGTCGCCGTCG
Source organism: Chloroflexota bacterium (assembly GCA_902810745.1). GTDB lineage: Bacteria > Chloroflexota > UBA6077 > FW602-bin22 > CADDYW01 > CADDYW01. Next base: position 41,549 of record CADDYW010000023.1, read on the forward strand.
TCTCGGGAAACGGCGAGCAAGCGGGCATGGGGATCGACATTGGTTCCGTTACGGTCAGGGCATCTACCCACCACTTTACCGCGCCGCATCCTCAGCACCCGCTGAATATCACGTTTGCCGGTGTCGGTACGCTGATTGGCTTCGATCTACCGAATCGGGAATACCGTCCTGGCGAAAGCCTGCCACTTACCCTCTACTGGCATAGCCTGGGCAACGTTCCGACGCGGTACACTGTCTTCGTCCATTTGCTCGACGGCCACGGTAAGGTCGTCAGCCAGCGGGACGAGCCACCAGTGCACGGCTCGCGCCCCACCACGAGCTGGGTCCCCGGCGAATACATTGCCGACGCCCACGACGTTCCGATTGACCCGGCCGTGACCGCGGGCAACTACCAGATCGAGGTCGGCTTGTACGATCCTCGCGATGGCCACCGCGTCTCGACCGGTACGCCGGATAATCGCGTTCTCACTGGCTCGGTGCAGATCTCGGGGCCGTCGTTGGCGCCGCGTTGAGAGTATTCATTGCGGCGGCGATTCCGCGGGTCAGCAGCACTTCGATCCCCTCGGCGGCTCGTTCGAAGATAATTGGTAGCTCGGCCGCCTCGCTGGCAGTGAAGGAAGTCAGGACGTACTCGATTGGATCGACACCCGGCGGCGGGCGGCCAATCCCGATGCGAAGGCGCGCAAACCGGTCCGTACCAAGCTGATCGATAATCGACTGAATTCCGCGATGCCCGCCAGAGCTGCCTTTCTCCCGCAGCCGCAGCCGCCCAAACGGAAGATCGAGGTCGTCGGCGATCACCAGGAGATCGGATGGCGCGAGGTCGGTCAGCTTCAGCAGCCCCCGAACCGCGGTGCCACTTTCGTTCATGTAGGTCTGCGGCTTCGCCAGGATCACCCGCTGGCCACATGCCTGCCCCTCCGCGACCTCGGCACGCGCACGACGGCGGCTGAATACCAGCCCCCAGCGCCTCGCCAAGGCGTCGACACAGAGAAATCCAATGTTATGTCGTGTTTTTGCGTACTCCCGCCCCGGATTCCCCAGGCCGACGATCAAGCGTGTCTCTTTCACGGAGCGCTCACTGCCGACAATCGGCAACCAGTCCATCACCGGGAGCTCCTTGTATCCTCGCGCAAAGGTTGCGAATTAATGATCGCCGCGGGGGCCGAGACGACCACGGCACGCCCGAAGGGTCACGCCACGGTCGTCTCGCGCCTAGCGCCGCTCTTCGGCCCTGGTTCGAATCGATCACGCGGGTCGATCAGCGCTGGGTGAACAGGGAGTCGAATGCCTTCCGTGCCGCGGTCAGGTACCTCTCGTCGATCTCGTCCGGTACCGAGCAGCCGGGGGCCATGATGAAGTGCCGACCACCGTCGGTCTGGTCCAGCGCGTCGCGCATCTCTCGGGTCAGCGCCGCCACGTCGCCGGTGGTGATGGCGCCACGCTCGTCGATACCGCCCATCGCAGCCTTGCCCCCCAGCTTCGGCCGGAGATCAGCAAGACGCACGCCGGTGAGGCGGTCCTCCCAGGACACCACCGCGCCAGGGTAATCGAGAGCAAGGTCGGCCATCAGCTCGGGACCACCGTGCAGGTGGATCACGTTTAGCCAGCCAGCCGAGCAGGCATTCAGAACCTGAAGGTCGTACGGGCGCGCAAACTCGCGGAACTCTGCCTCGGAAAGCCAGCCGCCCGCGATTCCTTGAACGGCGTAATAGATCCCATCCGCGCCCGCGTCGAGTAGCGCCTGGCAGTAGGCGGCAAGGTTCGTGGCAAGAACGCCGAGGGCACGCTGCACTGGCCCCGGATTCTCGCGGAGGTGGGTGCGCAGCGCATCGGGGCCGCCGGCAAATCGCCGCGCCTCGGTGATCGGCGAATAGACCGTTACGACGACCGGGGTCTGCGGACCTACCGCGCGCCGCACCAGTGCCGTGGTCTGGGCCATTCGGCCGAGATTGCTAGCCGTCGGCTGCAGCGGCGCGATGAGATCCCAGTCGTCTGGCTGGCGGATGCTATTCTGTGGAAACGGGTAGGGCATGTCCGGCATGATCTTGTAAATATCGAGATCGAAACGCCCGAAGAAATCGAGCGTCGACTGTGCCAGCGCGTGAGGCACGTTGTGCGGTCTGAAGTGGTGCCAGAAGAAGAAGGGGGGGCGATCGACCGGTTCGCCGTGAACCGCGGCCCAGACTCTTTCACGCTTGGTCAGTGAAGCCATCAGCGATCTCCTCGTAAAGTCTGCTCTCAGGATACCATGGATCGCTCACTCGAACGCGATGGCCCCCACGGCCGCGCGGCCAGTCACTCGACGTTCACCACCCCCAGTGTCGCGTGATCGCCCGACTGCCCGGCTCCGTGAACCGAGAGGCGCTGCAACGTCTGGTGGTCATACAGCACGACGATGAGCTGATAGCCTCCCGGGGCGAGTCCGGCTGGCAGCGGGAGCGAGATTGCGTCGATCACCTGCTGCCCGGGTTGCCAGGTGGTCGTCGGCAACATATTGCTCGCGGGCATCGCGTCGTGCTGCGCGACCAGCTTGCCCTGCGCATCGAGAAGCTGAAGCGAGACGGTGTAGTCGTGGGCGGGCTCCCGGTCGGCCCGCCAGTCAAGCGTCACCTCAAGGGCGGAGCCACGCTTACCCGATAGCACCTCCGGGCGAATGCCAGCCAGCGTGATCTCGTTACCAAACTGCACTCCAACTGCCCGTTCGGACGGTAGCCGATCGCGGCGGAACTCTTCGAGGACGGTCGCGCCCGCCTTCACCTCCTCTGCCGTCCCGTAGTGCGCTCCAAGCCAGGCACGGACGGCGGGCAGCAACGGCGATGCGGGCTCACGCGTGTCGCTGACCAGGATGACCATCGCCTGTCCATCCAGACTGGTCTCGAGGCGGCGGTACAGTGAACGATCGCCCGTCCAGGTCAGCAGACGCGGCTCCGCCACGAGCAGCGTCGGCCGGGGACGAAGATCTCCTGCCAGTCGGTCGAAAACATCTGGCTGCGTAAAGATGACCGCGCCCGACGCATCGGCCTGCTCGACGGCCGCGACAACCTGGCTGTCGCCAGTTCGTTCCAGCATAGCTGCCTGCACGTGTGGCGCGGCCAGGACGAATGCGATGACCGCCGCGACAAGAACCCCGCCGATCGCCGGCGCCAGCACCCATCGCCGGATCAAGCGGAAGCGGCTGTACGCGTCGGCGTTGAGCGCCACGGCGCATTCGGCCGCGAACCAGAGCAGCAGCGCCGTCCGCACTCCGACACTGATCCAGAGCAGCTGGTGCAACGTTGGAAGGAGTGTGACGTAGAGGTATCCCTCCAGGACGAGGTCGTTCAGTGTGAGCAGAACCGCCAGCATTGCGCCACTGATCCCCGGGAGGATGATCGCGACGAACGGCATCATCCAGACGGTAAACTGCTGACTGAAACCGCGCGAAAGCAGCAGAAGCAGCGTCACCGCGAAACCGGTGAGGGCGATCGCCGCGCGCGCCGTGCCATTCCGCCGAGCGACCCACCAGCGCCAGGCATACAACGCGCTCCCCAGAGCAGCCGCCGCCCACCAGACTGCCGTCATCTGGGACGGCTGCCCCCAGCTCGCACTGGCGTTATAGAACAGCCGGTCGTGAAGCGAGGCGACTCCGCCAGTCCCGTAATACCCGTCCAGGAGCGCCCACGGGCTCATCCATGAGCCGCGTGAAAGAACATTCCTGAACGTCGCAAGAAAGGTATCCCGGCTATAGACGAGGAAAGGGAGAGCGATCAAACCGATCGTCACGGCGGCACTCACCCCGGCGACGACCGTATCGACCAGAGCGGGAAGAACCCGTGCCAACGACCCGCTAGAACCATCCCTGCCAGCGGGCGCGACGTCGACACTCGGGGAACGCAGACCAGCGACCGGAAGTGCAAGAAGGGGAAAAAGCTTCAGCATTGCCCCGATTCCGACCGCGACCCCAGCGACGATAGACGCGAGTATGCGACGGCTCCGCGATCGATCGACCGGTTTGAGCGCGGCGTAGAGCGCGAGCAGGAGAAAGAACGTTGGGAGCGTGTCGAACCATCCCAGGATGGCGAACGCCGGCAGGAAGAGCGCCGTGTAGATCATCGCCGAGCGTCGGCCGGCCGGTGCCCCCCAGTAGGCGTCGCCTAGACGGTCGACGAGCACGATCGAGCCTGCATCTGCCAACGCCATCACTGCCGATAGAATCAGGTCGAACCAGAAGTACGGATGAATCCAGCCAGGAATCAGGAGGCTGAGCTGATACGCCCCGACGGCCAGCCACGGGAACAGGGGCGGGTACTCGACCCAGAAATGGACTCCCGGAAGGTAGCCCTGCGCCGAAAGAGCGGCGACCTCATGATAGTACTGGAAGTCGGACCAATCCGGCGCGCTTCCACCATAACGAAGCAGGAAAAGCGCCGGGAGACGGAACCCGACGGCAAGCAGAATCAGCACCAGCAGTGATGGCGCCGCGGACGCCGGTGCTCGCGCGGTCTCATCGCCGCGAGCAATCTCCCGCTCGATCCGGTCGGCAGGCTCTTTGATCATCGGACAGACACGTCTTCGCGGCCGTCGCTCCGTCTATTAGCATCGAGCAGAAAGGTTGAACTATCGGGCAGACGGCTGCCTCCCTCTCCCCGTGGGAGAGGGCCGGGGTGAGGGCGTGGATCCGCGGCGCACGGTCTCCGACCCTCACCCTTACCCTCTCCTAAAGGGAGAGGGGATTGGACGGCTGCCAGCTCATTCATACCGCCCCGCGCTCTAGTACGCATTACGATCCGTGAAGACGACGACGAGCGTCTTGAGGAGAATCTTCAGATCGAGCCACAGCGTCCAGTTCTCGATGTACCACACATCGTAGGCAGTGCGCTCTTCGATCGAGGTATTGCCGCGCAGCCCATTCACCTGCGCCCAACCGGTGAGACCAGCCTTCTCGCGGTGACGGTCGAAGTATCGCGGAATTGTTCGACGGAACTGCTCGACGAAGACCGGCCGCTCCGGCCGTGGCCCTACCAGGCTCATATCCCCGACGAGGACGTTGATCAGCTGGGGCAGCTCATCCAGTGAGAAGCGACGGAGAATCGCTCCCAGCTTGGTCCGGCGTGGATCGTTCGGTTTCGCCCAGACCGCTCCCGTCTCCTTCTCGGCATCCGGCCGCATCGTCCGGAACTTGATCATCGGGAATGGCCGGCCGTCAAGCCCTACGCGCTCCTGGATCAGGAACACCGGTCCATCGGGAGACGTCAGCTTGATCAGGGCAGCGATCAGCAGCATCAAGGGCGACAGGATGACCAGGGCTACGCTGCTGACGATGATATCCATGGCACGTTTGATGGCCAGATTCCAGCCGCGCAGCGCGACGTCTTTGACGCTGATCAAAGGCAGACCATTGAGATCGCCAATGTTCACGCCCGACGTCATGAACTGGAAGAGATCCGGAAAGACCTTGATGTTGACCTTCTCGTTGCTGCACTGGGTCACGACGTCGACAAGCTGCCGGGGCGAGAGGGTCGGGATGGCGATGACTACGTCGTGAATCTGGTGTGCCCGAACGATCTCGCCGATGTTGTCCAGCGTTCCCAGCACCGGCAGACCGTGGGCAACCGACACCCCGGGTACGTCGGAGACGAAGCCAACCGGTCGATAACCGATTCCCGGTGAGTGTTGCACGCGATCAAGCACAAGATGTCCCGGTTCGCCGGTTCCGACGATCAGCAGCCGCTCGACGTCGATGCCCCGGCTGCGCAGCGCAACCTGCACCCGATGCACGATGTATCGTCCGGTCGTGACGAAAAGGATCGTGAGAAGCCAGCTCATCGCCACCATCAGCCGCGACGAGCTCGCGTCAGGCCACATGACCGTCGTCGAAACCATGGCGATGGCGTGGGCAACCGACTGGCTGGTAAAGATGGCGTAAAAGTGATCGACCCACGAGATGGCTCGGCGCGGGCGATACAACCCGTTAGCCGCGAGCACGGCGATGCTCGCGGCGAGAAGGATCAGCAAATAGCCGCTGTAGTTCCGAAATGGGTGAAATTCCTCGTACGGAAACAGCCCACTCAGAAACCGCAGAGAGTACGCGGACCCGACCGCGCTCACGACCGCCAGAAGATCGACGGCGATGAGGACGAGGGTCCGGTAGACGACAGAGGTCTGCGACATCCTGCTTCCTCGTCCGCGTTCCCGTGGACGACGCCGCTGGGCAATCTGGACCGATCCGTCTCAGCTCCGCTGGCCCGTTGGCGTCATCCGCGAGAGGCCCGTACTCAAGGCAATCGCCAGTCCTGCCCGCCAGTAGATCGCCCCGACGATCAGTAGGCGGACTGGCCAGGCAGTCTGCTGCGCATAGTGTTTTCGAAAGAAGATCACCATCGCTTGATAGAACGCCAGCAACGCTCGAACGTTATGCTGACGACTGCTGGCGCGCTTATGATGGACGACCGTCGTGTTTCCATTGTACAGAACCTTCCAGCCGGCCTGCTTGATCCGTAGCGACCAGTCCAGATCCTCGCCATACATGAAAAATGCCTCGTCGAGCAGCCCAACACTTCGCAGCACGTCACCACGCACGAGCATGAAGGCCCCGACGACCGAGTCGACTTCGGTCACCGCATTTGGATCCAGGTACGTGAGGTTGTAGCGTCCGAAGCGACGGCTGCGCGGAAACAGCAGGCTGAGGCCGCTCATTCGGTAGAACGCGACGCTCGGCGTGGGGAAGCTCCGTCGACAGGCAAGGTCCAGCGAGCCATCCGACCGGATCAGCTTCGGCCCCGAGGCGCCTGCCTCCGGATGCGCATCCATGAATGCGACCATCTCCGCCAGGGCGCCTGCTGGAAGCTCAGTGTCGGGATTCAGGAGCAGCACGTAGCGCGGCATGCCCTTCGGAGGTGCCTGTGCCAGGATCTCCTTCAAGACGAGATTGTTCGCGCGCGCGAACCCCACGTTCTCCCCGGTCTCTCGTACCCGTACCCAGGGAAACTCCCGTCGGACCATCTCCGCGCTGCCATCGGACGAGCCGTTGTCGACAACCCAGGTGTCGACGTCGAGACCATTGCGCGCCTCCTGGATCGACCGAAGACACACGCGGAGCAGGTCGCGGACGTTAAAGCTCACAATGACGATCGCTAGATCACGCACCGCTCCTCCCCCACCGAATTCTCCACCAGACCCCAGCCGGATAACCGATCATCTTGGCCACGTCACCCACGCCCCGGAGGAATGGAATGAGGACCAGCGCGACCAGGAAGGTCCGGAGCGCGCCGCCAGACCATCCCTTCCGAACCAACGACGTACCTTCCGCTGCCCGTGCCAGTCCAGGACGCGATAAGCCTCCAACCATCGCACGTGCGAGCCGCCGGTATGGTCGATTCAGATACACGCCGGCGCCCAGGGCCAGCGCCAGCCAGGCCGGTTTATACCAAAATCCCGTGACCAGCACAAGCGGGGCGGTCAAATACGTAAGATATCGGACGGCGTGGCGCCGCGGCCAGAGATTCGCCTTGCCGTCACCGCGGGCGTAGAGATAATACTGGCGAAAGAAGGCGCGGACCGAGGAGCGTGGGCGAAAGTATGCGATCGCATCCGGCACCCACGCGAATCGGAACCCTGCCTTTCGCAGCGCAAGGTCGAACACGACGTCCTCGCAATAGTCCAGCCACTCCGGGTAGCCTCCGACGGCTGCCCAGGCACGACGGCGGTACGCAATCGAGCGCGACGAGGGAACGAAACGGTCGGGCTTGATCTCGTCCACGTCTGGAAGCGTCGTCGCGCCGAGCGCGCGCTCGAACGTGCTCTGCGCATCAGCGACGAAGAATCCCATGCTCACGTCCGCGCCGTCCTCGAACGGTGCGACAATGCGCTCCAGCCAGTGTGGATCCAGCCGCACCCCCGCGTCCGTGCAGGCGATGATCTTTCCGGCCGCGGCCGAGATCGCGCGGTTTCGCCCTGCCGCGATGTTCGTACCCGGGCAGCAGACCAGCCGTATTGGCGCTCCTCTCGCGATCCACTGCCGAATGATCGCGGGCGTCGCATCGGTCGATCCACCGTCGGTGATCACGATCTCATCCGGCGCAAGTGTCTGGGCGCACAGCGAGGCGAGAAGTGCGTCGATCGAACGCTCTTCATTTCGCACGGTGACGACCACCGAGATGTTCATCGCGCTAGCTCTCCTGAATTGCCGGTGCCGGACGATGCCAGAACGTAGCCGCCAGCACGCCGACACCCAGTACCCCGAAGCCCACGGTCAGGTAGAGTCGCATCTGTGGCGACGCATCGTCGACGACGACCCCATCAACTCCGACGCGTCCCGCGAGCACTCGCACCTGGACGTGGTGCACCCCAGGCCCGAGGCCGTCGGCAATGGGCTGCCGCACCTGCCATCGCTCGGATCGGCTTCCCAGGTCCAGGATCGCCTGTCCATGGATGATCGGCAGCCGATTCGCCGCGAATGGGAGCCCATCGATGGTGACCGCGGCCTTGCCCCACGTCGGCCCCGTCGGCGTGACCAGGTCCAGCCAGCTCCCCTCCACCTCGAAGTCGAGCGTCGTGCCGGGGGTAGCCGATACCATCAGGTGGCCGAGGCTCGCTCGCGCATCACCCACCTCTTCCCAGCCCGAGCTCCAGTGGAGCGCCCAGAAATCCTCCTGGTGGTATCCGCGGTGAACCACCGGCGGTGACCGCATCAGTGCTTGGAGCGCATCGTAGATGGGCTCCTTATGCCAGTCCACGTCGACCATGTCGAAGTAATACTGCTGCGAATCACGGTTCGTCGGATAGACCATCCGAAAATGCCAGACCGCCATCACGCCCATCCAGGGCCACTGCTCGGCCGCGCGCTCGTAGGCTCGGACCGTGTACTCGGCCTGTAGCTCACGGCTGACACTGCCCCAGAGCGGTGTCTGACCAGGATGCGTTTGCATCCAATCCGGCGGAAGGGAATTCCAGCCAATCTCCGAGGCCCAGATCGGCTTACCCGCATCGCCATTGCGGACCATGATCTGGCGCAGAAGAACCGGGCGGGCGAAATTGACGTCGTTCGGCTGGCTAAACCGCCAATCATCCGGTCCATCGCGCAGACCATAGGCATTTGCCGATAGGACGTCGAAGTACGGGCGAGCCCCCAGGTCGTACATGCGCTGGAGGAACAGGGTATCTGGCATCGCGCGGGCATCATTCTGGATCGTGGGCGCGAGCGCGGCGGAGATGATGACAACGTTCGGATCAACCTCCCGCGCACGGGTCGCTGCCACCTGGAGGAGACGCGTGTACGCCGCGGGATCGGGTCGCTGCCCACCCCACTCGTCTGCCAGGTTCGGCTCGTTCCAGATCTGGTAGTATCGCACCCGTCCCTTGTAACGCTTGACGACAGCGGCAACAAAGTCGCCAAAATCCGCGTCGTTCACTGGCGGCGTCTTCTCGGGCGAGGCCAGCGTGCTCGCCTCGGGTGGCCGAGCCCAGGCCGGTGAGGTATCGATGCGAAAGATAACCTCGAGCCCGCGCTGTCGCGCCAGGTCGACGATGCGATCGTAATTCGCCCAGGAGCTCTTACCGGGGACCTGCTTGTCCTCGTACTGCCCCTTGGCCGGGCGTTCGACGTCGCTCCAGAGAAGCTCCTGCTTGATAAAGTGAAAGCCGGCCGCGCGAACGAGGTCAAGCGTCTTCTCGACGTTCGCCGTCTGGACTTCCTGATCGAGAAAGACGTTCACCGCGTATGGTGGAACACTGTCGTTGGCGATAGGAGCCAGATCATCAGTCTGCATCGGCGGGGCGATCGCAAGCGTGTAGATTGCCAGCAGCTGGTTCTTGGTGCGTACACCGAGCAGATCAGCGATGGCGTGGCGTGCGGGCCCTCGCGCGACGATGAGCCCCACGATGAGTACGATGACCACCACGACCGCGGCTCCAGCTGGAAGGTGACCGATCCGTCGCGTCGGGGCACTATCGGATACCACGGACACCGGACAGTTCTTCGTAGAAGATTTCGAGACGCGGAACGATGACCTGCCAATCGTAGCGCTCGCATACCAGCTTTCGTGCTGCCCGAGCAAGCGAGCTCCGCAAGGCAGGATTCCCCAGCGCGGCGACAATCTGCCGCGCGAAGTCGCTCGGGCTATCTGCTAGGAGATAATGCGTTCCATTCTCGGCATCCACCCCGGACATCCCCAGGGACGTCGAAACAATCGGTACACCCATCGCCATCGCCTGGAGCACTTTCAAGCGCACGCCACTTCCCATGCGCATCGGGACGACCAGCAGATCCGACCGATCGAACCAGGGTCGCTCGTCGGGCACAGCACCAACGAGCTCAACGCCCGGTACTCGCGCGAGTAGCTGATGCTCGGGGCGGAGATCCCGTCCAACCACCAGCAGGCGCGCCCGGGGGACGGCGGACCGTACCGCTGGCCAGATCTGGGAGCAGAACCAGTTGATCGCGTCGACATTGGGACGATAATCCATCTTGCCGATGAAGAGAATCGTTGCTCCGTCGGTCTGTCGGTCTCCCGCGACGTAATGAGCCGTATCTACTCCATTCGGTACAACGCACGCACGCAGGCGCGGATACAGTGCGCGGAGCGATATCTCGTCGGCTTTCGACACGAGGACGACCCCGTGAGCGGCCTGGCAGGCACGCTGCTCGTAGCGACGGAGGCGGCGCGCCTGGACGAAAGAATAGAGCGCCGGTAGCCATGCACGTGCGTGCAGGCTGGTCTGCCAGGCGGTATGCTGCAGGTTATACTCTGCGTTGTGCTCATCCAGCACGACGATCGGTCCAATTCCCCGCCGTCCCGACCGTGCGCCCGCCCAGGCACCGAACATCTCGAGCCCTTCGATCTGGATCAGATCGAAGGATGACTGCTCCAGCATCTCCCGAAGGCGAGCGATGAGCGCGGGCGACCAGAGGCGCAGGGCTAGATCCGGCTGACGCGACGTGCCGAGCGCGGCGAGGCGACGCCAGCGCGGCCGCGTGGGAAATGGCACCACGTCGACCCGATGGGCGTACTCCTGCAGAACGCGCGTGACGCCGACATCCCCCGGGTTGCCGAAGGTCAGCAATGACACCTCGTGGTGCTGGCTGAGTGATTTCAATAGATAGAGATTGCGTAACGCTGCCCCGTGATCGGCTGGATAGGGGGCACGCGGCGTGAGCATCAAGACGCGCATACTGCCTGCCGGTACACGTCGAGGGTGCGTCTGGCGACCGCGAGCCAGGTGAACTGCACCGCCCGTCGACGGCCCTGCTCGCCCAGGCGCACACGGAGCGCTTCGTCCTCCCAGAGGCGCCGGAGCGCGGCGGCGATGGCATCGACGTCGGTCGCCGGAACCCGCAGCCCGGCGTCTCCGACCACCTCGGGGAGTGACGAGCTGTCCGCGACGAGCGTCGCTCGGCCGCAGGCCATCGCCTCGAGGGCCGGCAGACCGAATCCCTCGTAGAGCGAGACCAGGACGACCGCGAGCGACGCATTGTAGAGGAAGACCAGATCCTCCTGGCTCACCGGCCCGAGAAAGCGCACGGTATCGCCAGCCTGCTCGGCGAGCGCGTCGACGTCGTCGGAGAGCCAGCCACGGCGACCGGCGAGGACGAGCACCGGTCCGCGCGGTCCGGTGCACCCGCGCAACGTGGCGAAGGCTTGAATCAGGCGCTTCAGGTTCTTGCGCGGCTCGATCGTACCAACGAAGAGGAAATAAGGGTCGCCAATTCCAAATCGCTCGGCGACACGCTCCGCCGCGGCGACCGGATCGAGCGGTACGAACTCGGGGCCAACCCCCTCTGGAATCACGGCAATTTTCTCGTCATGCGCCCGCGCAAGGTCGAGGAGATCACGACGCGTGGCCTCCGAGACCGCGATAATGCGGTCAGCTTCGTCGACCGCGCGAAAGATCTGGCCGTAATAGCGGCGACTTTCAACGGTCAGGAGCTCCGGAAACCGCAGAAAGGCGAGATCGTGAACCGTTATGACCCGTCTCCACCGACGTCCCAGCCGACCCGGCGGAATGAAATCGGGACTGTGCACCACGTCGACCGGCATCGTTGCCAGCTCCAGCCCGAGGGTCCAGCGCTCCAGCCGGTGATGGCACGGCGTCCAGACAACCCTCCGAGCAAACCTTCCATACAGTTCAGGATCGCGATCCTTGCGACTCGTCAGAACAACGATGTCCTCGGAAAGCCCGCCAAGCTGCTGGAGGCCACCGAGGACGCCTCGAATGTAGGTTGCCGTTCCAGCACGCTGGTACGCCAGCAGCCGCGCGTCGATTGCCACTCGCACCGTGGAGCACTCGATCGCCCGCTCTTCATACGAGCCGAGCCCGCGCGATTATAGCATACCGACGAGTGGGGCGGAGGGCGGGGACAAGATTGATGTCGAAGCGGACCAGGGCCTTGCCCACCTCCCAGCCCGCTTCGCGCAAGCGCTGGCAGAGCCGATTCCGTCCACGACGGTCGAACTCGTTGTCCGTGGACCGGGTCGCGAAGCCAGTGGGCTGCCCGACGCTCGCCGCGCGATCACCGTCCGGGAGAGGGCGCCTTACTTTCCTGATCCGACTCGGTCTCGAGGAGGTCCTTGAGATTTCCAAGGCTAGCCTCCATGCTGCGCTTCAAGGCACGTCCGAGAAACGGATCCGCCAGTTTGAAGAAGCCACGTGCATCCATCTCCGCGCTCAGGGTGAACGTCGTCCCGCCGTTGGAAGGCGCGACATCATAAGTCATGTTCGCCCTCACCGGTCCAGACGTACCCCGGAATGCGATTGTCCGATTCGGTTCGAAGGCGGTGATTTCGCTCACGTTCTCCACTCGCCGTCCCAGGAACGTCCGAATTTCGATCCGCTTCCCACCAACGGCCAGTGGTCCCTCGAGCTTCACCTCGCCGAGATCCGTCTGCCACCGACGGTCGTTCGTGACATCGCTCACGTAGGCGAAGACGGCTTCGACTGGTCGGGCAATTTCCACTCGCGATTCAACGCTGATCATCTCTCTGCCTCCGTTCAGCGCCTGGTTCGGCGCGTTAGAGTTAGAGTACCGGTCTGCGTCGACGTGGCCATCGGGTGATCACCCTATTTCCGGTTGGTCGAAACCTCGACGAGCCCATTCTCCATTGCAAACACCGCCGCCGCGGCACGTGTCGAAACGCCG
>CADDYW010000024.1 GCA_902810745.1 Chloroflexota bacterium
CCTCACCCCGTCCGCCGCGGCGGCCAGTCAACCCTCCCGACCTCAACCCTCCCTCGCTGGGAGAAACCGTCTCTCAAGAGCGCGGGGCGGTATGAATGAGCTGGCAGCCGTCCAATCCCCTCTCCCTCTGGGAGAGGGTAAGGGTGAGGGTCGCAGACCGTGCGCCGCGGATCCACGCCCTCACCCCGGCCCTCTCCCACGGGGAGAGGGAGACAGCCGTCTGCCCGATAGCTCAACCTTTCTGCTCGATGCTATTAGGAGGAACCGCCCCTCTCCAGTGCGCCGGAGAGGGACCGAGCTGCTAGGCGTGCTCCTGCCTGGTTGCTCGACGATAGCGCAGACTGCTGGAGCGTGTCAGGATAGGGGGCACAGGCCAAGCTTGCCCGGATTGAGTGTGCAGGAAGGGTCGAGCAGGTGCTTGACGTGCCGGAGGAGGGGAGCGGCGCTGCCCAGCTCGTCCTCCATCAGGTGGGCCAGGCGCAGTCCAGCCCCGTGCACGTACTCGATCGAACCGCCGAGGCGTCGCGCCAGGAGCAGCGTCGCGTCCAGCGCGTCCTGGAGCGGCTCGGTGCGCCCGTGGAGCGTAAAGGAGACGAACTCGGGGCGAGCCCAGACGCCGAAGGAGCGCGCCACGACGCCGTGCTGCCGCGCGAGATCGACCACCTCGGCACAGTAGGCCAGTACCTTGCTCGGCGGAACGGCCACATTGGCGTAGTAGACGTTCTGCCACCGGCGCTCGCCTGGTGACGTGGCGAGGCGCTCGAGGAAGCGATAGGCAGTATCGTGCCGATGGACCCAGAAGCGCTCCGCCGCGCGTTTGCCGCGATTTGTTCCGCCCGCGGCCCGGCAGATCTCGCGGGCGAGAGACGCGGCTGCCCGGACCACGGGGACCGGGCCGTCGAAAGCGAGGTAGAGGTCCGCGGCCGCGCGAAGCGGCTCCCCGTCAACCTCCTCGAAGTCGATCATCGTTGGCCGGAGGCCAGACGCGCGCAGGTGGGTGATCGCCTGAAATCCATCGGCGAAGGTCGGGAAGCGAAACGCCGCCAGCAACCGTGTCTCCGGCCTCGGGTAGAGCTCGACGATCACCTTCGTCACGACGGCGAGCGTTCCTTCCGAGCCGATAAACAGACGCCAGAGCGCGGGCCCGGGTGCCTTGGCAGCACCGTTCCAGCTGACGATCTCGCCGGTGACCAGAGCAACCTCGAGGCCGCGCACCTGGTCTCCCATCGGTCCGTAGCCGGCTGCCAGGTATCCCACGCCATTGGTTTCGACGGCCCCGCCGACGGTGGCGATCGGCTGACTCCAGGGGTCGTGCGCGAAGAGCAGGCCCCTGGTCTCGGCGGCGCTGGCGAGGTCGCCGAGGACAACGCCCGGCTCGACGGTTGCGAGCAGGTCGCCGGTGCTCAGGTCGAGGATGCGATTCATCGCGCCGAGATCGAGGACGAGCGCTCCCTCCAGGGGCGTCGCGCCTCCCATCACCCCGGTGCCGCCGCCGTAGGGAACGACCGGGACGTCGCACGCGGCCGCTTTCTGGAGCACCAGCACGACGTCCTCGGCATTTCGTGGCCGAACGACCAGCGCGGGAGCACCGGGCGGGTACGCGGGGACGATGCGCGGGCGCGGCGGTATAGCGAAGAAGCGACGGTACGTGGCGATCTGGTGTGGCTCGGTCAGCACCTGGCCGGGTCCGAGGAGCTTCTGAAGCTCGGACGCGAGCTTGCTGGCAGTATCGGTAGTGGCATGATCGGAAGGCACGATAAGCGATCCACCTTCGCGGTCGTATCTGGTCCGTGGGCCGATCGAGATGGCCCCGGCACTCGAAGTATACCGGGCCGCCAGGATCGGCGCCACCTACCGCCCTCGGCACGGCGACCGTCATCCGCTTCATCGCCGCGCCTCCCCGACAGCACCGAGCAAAAAGGCCGAGCTGCCGGGCAGCTCCCTCGCTCTCCTCTGGAAGAGGACCGGGGTGAGGGCGCGGAGTCCCTGGGCATCGCTCCGGCGCCGCGTCCTGGTATCGGCGAGGGGGCAAGACCGGGGAGACGGGAGGAAGAACGGTGAAGCGAGGACCGCCCGAGGCCGCACGACCGGGAACGGAGGTCAGCCGCGGCAATCGCGGTCGGCAGCGCGGCGGGGCGATCGGCAGTTCGAGCGCATCGTGCCTGGTGCCCACAGCATCGCCCGCGTCGCGTTCGTCGTCGCCGTCGCTCTGCCGCGTGGCCTGCGAATTGCCGAAAAAGACTTGAGAGGGCACGCGTGTGCCCGGTTTACGTGAAGGTACGTTGAAGAGGACGACTGATGGCAACACCACCGCGACAGTATCATCTGGAGGGAACCTTCCTCCTGGCCTGCTCCTGTAACGTGTCCTGTCCTTGCTGGCTTGGACGTGATCCAGACTACGGCCACTGTGAGGCGATCCACGGGTACCACATCAACCGCGGCGAGATCGGCGGGGTCGACGTGTCCGGACTTTCGATCATCCGGGTGGTGCAGATCCCGGGGAACGTCCTCGACGGGCACTGGCGCGAGGTGCTTCTCGTCGATGAGACGGCCAGCTCTCCCCAGCGCGACGCGATCGTGGCGGCCTTCAGTGGCCAGCTCGGCGGTCCGCTGGCCGACCTGGCTGCCCTGGTCGAGGATCGCCTGGCCGTCTACTCGGTTCCGGTGCAGTATCGTCGGCAGGCCGGGGAGAGCAGCCTCCGCGTCAGCGTCGGCGCGATCGCGCGTTCGGTCGCTGCCCCCGCCAGCCAGGTGGCCCCGGGCACCCTCGGGGCCGGCACGAAGGTGTCGGCGAGGATTGAAGCCTGCCGCGACGCCCAGGGCCGCCCGACTCTCCTCGAAAACCCTCGTTTCAGCGTGAATCCGGGTTCGCCGGTCGAGCTGGGCATCGCCGCCGAGTATCGGGTCGACCTGCCCGAGAACCAGATGGTCTGGCACTTTACCTCGCGGAACGGGATGCAAGGGCCATTCTGTTTCGAGGGCTGAGTAGTGCTGCTGAACCGCACCCCCGCGGGCTCGGTGCTGTCGCGCGTCCCTTGGCCGTGGCTGCTGGTCGGGTCTGCCTGGCTGGCGACAGTCGCCGCGACGGTGTCCGGGTATGGCTTTGTCTTCAATCACGATGCCCTGATCGAAGGAGGGATCCTCCCCTGGCCACTGGCGGCACTGGTCTTTCTGCTGTCGTGGCAGCTGATGATCATTGGCATGATGCTGCCGAGCAGCATGCCTCTGGTCCGGCTTTTCCTCCAGGCAAATCGAGCGAACCGAGGGACCTGGCGGGAAACTGCCGCGTTCCTCCTCGGGTACGCGGCGATCTGGACCGGCTTCGCCGTTAGTGCCTTTCTCGGTGATACCCAGATTCACCACCTCGTCGACCGCTGGCCCTGGCTCGCCGCGCGCCCCTGGCTGATCGCGGGGACGATGCTGCTCGTCGCCGGTGGGTTCCAGTTTACGCCGCTCAAGGAGCGTTGCCTGGCCCGCTGTCGAAGTCCCTTTGCCTTTTTCGTTCACCATTATCGTCGGGGAATCGGCGGCGCCTGGAAGCTGGGGCTGAGCCACGGCCGATTTTGCCTCGGTTGCTGCTGGGCCCTGATGCTCCTGATGTTCGGCCTGGGGGTCGGAAGCATCCCCTGGATGGTGAACCTGAGCGCGGTGATGCTGGTGGAGAAGACCGCACCGGGCGGCACACACCTCGTCCCCGTCGTCGGCGTCATTCTGCTGGTCTTAGGTGCGCTCGTGCTCTGGCAGCCGACGTCGATGGCGACCATCACCGGTGGCCTGATCCCCTGAGCCCCGACGATCACGCCGACGCGGCTCCTGCAGCTTCATCCGAAGCGCGCGTTCCTCCTCGGCTGAAAGCAGCTCATCAGCGCTGACCGTCGTGCGTTCGATCGCGACGACCCGGAGCGGACGCGTCGTCAGCGATTCCTGACCAGCGCCCATCGTGGAGCCGGGCACCGGCACCACGTCACCGTCGCGCACGACGTCGTCGACGAGGTAGAGCCATCCCTCCTGCCGCCCGTTATGCCTCAGCGCCCCGGCGTCTCCCTCGCGCGTATCCTGCTCGAGTGACGGCCGGTGCGAAAAAGCCTTCGCCAGGGCTCGGTCCCGCGTGATCGTGCTACCCGGACGCAGCTCGGTCAGCGCGAATGGCGAGCCGTGGAACCAGGGCTTGTCTGGATCGATCACGCTGGCGGTCGGTGACATTAGCGCGACCGCTGCAGGAGCGCCGTCGAATAGAACTCGTACGACGCGGCCCGGTCCGGCACGTCGACGAGGTGCACCGTGAACCGTGCCGGCAGGCCGTGGTCGGGCAAGCGCTCGGCGAAGAATCCGCGGTACGCCTCGGCGTAGGCCGCGCGCAGCCGCTCCTGCTCCGCCGCGTAGCCGACTGGATCCACCAGCGGATTCGGCGACTTGGGCTGACAGCCGAACGCGTGGACCTCGATGAAATCCACCTCCTGCAGCGAGTCGCAGATCCCTGCTTCTTTCAGCCAGAGCTCCCAGCACTCGAAAACGAGCGGAATCTCGCGCTTCGGATCCATCGAGACCAGCTCCTCGCGATTCAGGATGCCCTGTGCCGAGTAGCCGCCGGTCAGGCCGGAGAAGTAGATCTTGAGGTCGCCGTCCGGTAGCTCCTCGGTCACCAGGGCGGAGAGGACCGACTGCTCGCCCTGGTAGTAATACGTGAGCTTACCGCGCTTCTTCACGTTGAATGGCATTGTGCCCCCTCGTGGTGATCCGGTTTGGCTGCGCCGGTCATGGTATATCGCTTCGAGCGGGAAGGTGAAGTCGGCTATAATGCTCCGGAATCTGTCGATTCACTGTCGAGGAAGATACGTGCGAACACCAGACGAGCTGCAAGCGGAGGTCGAGCGGCTTCGCGCCGAGAACGAGCAGCTGAAAGCAAAAACCCGGCGTGGCGTCTACCTGAAGGTGTCTGCGAAGGGAGCGGTGAGCCTGTACGGACTCGGGCGCTTCCCGGTAACGCTCTACGTCGAGCAGTGGGAGAAGATTCTCGACATGGGGCCGGAGATCCGCGCGTTCATCGCCGAGAACGCCGACAAGCTGAAGCGGAAGGAAGGGTAGGACGATCGTCGGTCGCGCGTCAGCTTCCGCCTGGCAGGATCTCGAACGATGGCCGGACCGATCGACGCGGCGATCACCTCGCTCGACCGCTGCCCCACGGGCCAGGGCGGTAACGTCGAGTAGAGTCGGGGAGATCGATCGGCGGGCTGCTATTCGTCGTCGTCGTTATCCTCGTCCGTGGCGCGCTGGGCCAGGGCCGAGCTCACCGAATCCGCCTCGCGCTCGTACTGATCGTCCGATGGTCCCACCGTCATCGGGCCGCTCGCGCTCATCGACCGCTGCTGGACGACGTGGGTCAGCTCGTGGGCCAGCAGCTTGTTTCCTGACGACTCGCCCGGCCGATAGGCGCCCTCGCGGAAGAAGATGTCGGATCCGGTCGTGAAGGCGACCGCGCCGAGGCTGCGATTGAGCGAATCTGCTTCTCGCCCGGTGTGAACGCGGACGCCGTCGAGATCCGCTCCCAGCGCCGCTTCCATCGGTGCCCGCGCCTGCTCGGCGAGCGGGGTACCACCGCCGACGGCCGAGTGGATCCGCCGGGCGAGGTCGGGCGGCACCGGGCCACCTTCGAGGCCGACCACGGCTTTTCCCTGAACGACCGAGGACGTCGTGTCGTCGTCGGACTCGTCGTGGTCCCCGGTGGTCGCGCGCTGGGTCACGGCATAGCGCTGGATGAGCTGATTGACGGCCTGATTCCCAATTGTTCGCTGAAGATAGAGCATCAACGAGGTCGTGTCGGTTGCCGGGGCCGCGGATCGGCTGATCGGGCGCGCCGACGGCCTGGTCTGGGCCGGAATCCTGGACGCAAGCACTTTCTTCTGCACGTCGCTCACCTCGTGTTGCGCTACTATAGCGCAGCCCCGGCTGCCAGTAAAGAGTACTTTCGCCCCTGCACGGCCGTCGGCATCGCGCGCGGGCGGATGTGCGCTCGCATCCCCTCCGGGCAGAGGGTCAGGCCGAGGGCGGTGCCCACTCAGTCGAACCCGAAGAGCGCGCGGGGTGTGGCGTCCAGGATTCGCTCGACGTCGGACCGGCTCAGGCAGGGAAGCTCTTCGCGCACGTAGCGCAGCGCCTGCTCGAGCGGGACGAGACGGGCCGTCCCCGCGTAACCGGTGCCCCAGATCATCCGGTCTGGACCGAACGCCTCCCGGAGCGCCGCGACGAACGGAATCGTATCGCGCCACGGGAATGCCTGCTTCGACGCGATCTGGTAGTCGCCGATCTTGACCCAGACGAGCGGAAACCGGGCCAGGTCGAGTACTGGCTGAAAGCTCGGATAGGGCGGCGCCTCGGTCACGTCGGGCTTGCCAAGGTGATCCACGATGACGCGCACATTCGGGTGCCGGGCGATCATGCGCGCGAGCGGCACGGCGTGTCGTGGCCAGAGATGGAACTGCAGGATCGCGCCGGTCTCCGCGGCGGCGTTCCAGAGAGCATCGTGCGCGGGCGCGTCCACCCAGCACTGGTCGTCCGGGTAATACAATGGGTGGAGGCGAAAGCCGGACAGCCCGCGCGTCATCCAGGAACGCAGATCGTCGGCGTTGGATGCACCGAGCGGATCGACCAGGCCGATTGCCTTGAAAAGCCCGGGGTAGCGTTCGAGGCACTCGACCATGTAGGTGTTATCCCAGCCGAAGGCGCTCGATTGGATCAGGACACAGTGGTCGATGCCGAACGCTTCCATGTCGGCGACGAGCCATTCGACCGGGCAGGGACCGGACGGTGGGCGAATGCGTGCATCGGGTGCCGGCTGGTGCGTCGCGTCGAGCGCCCAGACGTGGACGTGCGTATCGATGATCATGAGCCTGGCTTGCTTCGGCGCGGGATAACTGCTACTCCTCCAGACGCACCTTGGTGCAGTCCGAGCCCGACAATACGGCCGGCTCGACCCGCTGGTAGAGCGCGACGTGGCCGTCGAGCGAAGCCGGCAGGTAATCGAAGTCTTGAAGGACAACCTCGATCGGCGGATAGATGCCGACCCGCAGGTAGCGTCCGGGTGGGACGAGGCGACCGGCTTCGTAGAGCTGTCCGTCGGGGGAATCCGTCAGCAACATCGGCGATGCTCCGTGCTTGTCATGCGTTCAGCATGGATCTTCCAGCCGACGGCTGAACCGCGCCTGAAAACCTCCTCGCATCACCTGAAATGTTCCTGAAAGGAATCGGGGCTCACCCCTTGCCCCACTCCTTCAGGTGGCGCAGGCTGATCGCTGCGCTCTCGATCGGCGGTCGCACGCAGGTATCCTGCTCGACGACGTACCAGTCGGCCTCGGACGTGGCCGCGAAGATCGGCTGAAAGTCGAGGACGCCCTCGCCGACCTCGGCGAAGGTCGGCTCGGCGCCCGCGGTCATATCCTTGAGATGAATCAGGGGACAGCGCCCGGGGTAACGACGAATCCAGCTAACCGGATCCTCCTTGGCGAAGGCGATCCAATACACGTCCGGCTCCCAGTAGACGAGGTCGGGCTCGGTCTCGGCGAGCAGGATCTCCAGGCCGGTCGAATCGCCGAAGCGGCGAAACTCGAAGGCGTGGTTGTGATAGGAGAGACGCGCGCCCCGCTCCTTGCAGCGCCGACCGATCGCGTTCAGCCGTCGGGCAAGCTCGCGGAACCCGTCCGCCTCGTTCCAGAACTGGCGCGGCGCCATCGGACAGATCAGATCGCGGTTGCCCAGCGTCGCGTTGACGTCGATCTCGGCGTCGAGCGAATCTTCGAGCGCGTCGAGCCCGATGTGGCTACCCGCGACTTTCAGTCGAAGCTCGTCAAGCACCTCCTTGAGGGCGCCCGCCGGCAGATTGCCGTAACCGGCGAGCTGGATCGCCGGATAGCCGATCGCCGCGACCTTGCGCAGCGTTCCGACGAAGTCAGCGCGCGCGTCGTCGCGGACGGTGTACATCTGCAGGGCGATTCCGGGGCGTGCCATGAACAACTCTCCTTCGGCGTGGTCGGCCTCTACGGTACACGTTTGCTGCCCGATTGGCAATGGCCCCCCCCGAGCTCGGGTGGACGCGGCGGGACGTGGGCGCGTGTGCCTCCGGCCCCTCTCGTGCCCCGGCGATGAAACGTCGAGCGGTAGCTCGTCTGCCGCCACCCAGGTCGGCAGGAGACCAGCTCCTGCCCTACAGCCGGACCTCTCTACTGGTGTGTCAAGCAGAAATTGATGGGTGGAGGCATTTGGGGAAATTGGCCCGCAGGGCCAATTTCCCCAAATTGCTACCCCTCATATTTCCGTTGGCGGGGCACTACTCCGATGAAGACGGGACGGGTGTGGCCAGAACGGCTACCTGGTCTGATGATGCGCCGTCGTGGCGTGGTGGTCGACGCCGGAGTGGCCGCAGGGATCCGGATGAATCGAAATGTCCTCCAGAGAGGGGAACGCGTGGAACAGCCGGTGGCGCACCTCTTCCGCGATGGCGTGGGCATCGGTCACGGAGAGATCCTCGTCGACGGTCACGTGCAGGCTCGCGTGGAGACGATGCCCGAGCCAGCGCGCCCGCAGCTCGTGGACCCCGACGACGCCGGGCGTCGAGCGCGCAATTGCCTCCGCCTGCTCGACGAGCGCTGGATCGACCGCGTCCATCAACCGGTGCCACATGGCGACCGTCGCATCCTTCGTCACGAAGAGAATCGCCACGCTGATCAAGAGGCCGACGATCGGATCGGCAATCGGCGCGCCGAGCGCAACGGCCAGCGCTCCGACGAGCACCCCAAGCGAGGTCAATCCGTCGACTCGCGCGTGCGCGCCATCGGCTTCGAGCGCGGCGGAGCCGATGCGACGACCGGTGCGGATCCTCAGCAGCGCGACCGCTTCGTTGCCGAGGAAGCCGACGAGCGCCGCGGCCATCACCGTGCCAATCTGGTGAATCGGCGCCGGATGGGCGAGCTTTTGGGCGGTCTCCCCGAGCACGATCAGCGCGCTCGCCAGGATGACCAGGACGATGGTCAGGCCGGCCACGTCCTCGGCTCGACCGTAGCCGTACGTGTATCGGCGATTTGCCGGTCGGCCTCCGACGACGAAGGCGAGCCAGAGGGGGACGGCGGTAAGGGCGTCCGCGAAGTTATGGATCGTGTCGGCGAGCAGTCCGACCGATCCACTCTGGAGTGCGATGGCGAGCTGAACCACCGCGGTCACCGCGAGCGCTAGGAGGGAGAGCCAGAGCGCGCGGATACCCTCGCGATGGGATGCGAGCGAAGCATCCAGCATCCGCGGGTGCTGGTGATGATCGAGCAGAGTCCGGAGATAGCCGAGCAAGCCAGCACGTGGCGTCGAGTCGTCCCCGTGGGTATCCGTCTCGGCGTGGGGGTGGTCGTGCCTCTCGTGCTCGTGCGGGGAATGGCCCTCGGCGGGCTCGCGTGGTGCCTCCGGGCTGCGCATGGAACTGCTCGATGTCTCGAACGTCTTGAGTCGGACCTGGCGACTCGCCGGACGAGATCCGTGCCAGCAGCACTCTTCTCGACAGTTTCGGTTTGTGCTATTCTTCGCGTGGGAATCTGGGTGGTCGTGGGGAACCGTGGATCCACTCTGGCGTGAGCCTCTGCGCCGTCGGAGTCTGCTCCGGGCCGCCGCCTGTGCCGCGATCGTCGTCCTCCTGGCTGCCTGCGCCACGACGAACGCGGCTGGATCGGTCGTGGTCTCGAACGAGCACGTCACGTCCCAACGCATCGTAGCGCCGCAGGAGCCGGTCGAGGTACCTTCTCCCACGCCACAGATCGTCGTCCCCGTCGAGTCGTTTCCGGCCGTCGCCGCCACGGCGACGTCGGTACCGCCCACGCCGACCCCATCGATCAGCGAACCGGACGTCGTCGACACGATCGCCTATCTGATCCCATTCCGCCTGCGATCGTCGAGCGCCGTCGCCCAGCCAACAGCCGAGCGCGTCGCCAGGATCTCGGTCCTGCCAACGCCGGTGCCTCGTGTCGTCACGATCTCGCCCCCGGTCGCGCGGGTCGTTCCGCTGGCGACGCCCTCGCGCCCACCGGGCCTGGAGAAGATTCAGCACTTCGTTTTCATCATGCAAGAGAATCGAAGCTTCGACTCGTACTTCGGCACGTACCCGGGCGCGGACGGGATCCCACCCGGGGTCTGCCTCGAGAATCCGGCCGGCGGGCCCTGCATCGCACCGTACCACGACACCAGCGACGTCAATCGCGGTGGGCCGCACGATCTGGCCGATGCGCTCGCCGATATCGATCACGGCCGCATGGATGGATTTGTCGCGCAGGCGTACGCGAGTAAGATCAAGAATCGTCGGGATCCCTGTCCGCCAGCACCAGCACCGGCGACGTGCCCGCCAGGCGAGGATCCCCGTGACGTGATGGGCTGGCACGACTACCGGGAGATTCCGAACTACTGGAACTATGCCCGCCTCTACGTGCTGCAGGACCACATGTTTTCCTCGGCGGCCTCCTTCACCCTTCCGAATCGCCTCTACCTGCTCTCGGCGCAAAGTGGCGGCTACGTGAGCCACGGCCAGCCCAGGCCCGCCGAGTATCGTTTCCCCGAGATTACCACCACCCTCGCGCGTCATCGCATCGACTGGAAGTACTATGTCACCTCCGGAACCAGGCCAGATAGCGAGGGGCACGTCGTGGGCTCGGTCGCGGAGCAGGAGCTTCATCCCTACCAGTACACCTTCTTCAATCCGCTGCCGGCGTTCGCGAGCATCCAGGCAGACCCCGAGCAGCGGCGCCGGATCGTGGATACGGCCCAGTTCTACGTCGACGCGCGGACCGGTCACCTCCCGCAGGTTTGCTGGGTTGTTCCGACCGAGGAGGTGTCGGAGCATCCTCCGTACAGCATTCGCCAGGGGATGGCCTACGTGACCGGGCTGGTCAACGCGGTCATGGAGGGCCCGGACTGGAGCACGACCGCTATCTTCATCTCCTATGACGAGTGGGGCGGCTTCTACGATCACGTTCCCCCGACACGCGTCGACCCGTACGGGCTCGGCATACGCGTTCCCGGGCTGGTGATCAGCCCGTATGCGCGCCAGGGCTTTATCGATCACACCGTCCACTCGTCCGCCTCGTGGCTGCGCATCGTCGAGGAGCGCTTCGGCCTGGAGCCGCTCACCGCGCGCGACGCCGGCGCGAGCGATATGATCGAGGACTTCGACTTTTCCCAGAAGCCACGCCCGCCGGTCATCCTGTCGGCGACGACCCGGGGCTCGCCGTATCCTCAGCCGCTCCAGACGATCCAGCGGGCGAGGTAAGGCCGAGCACTCACCGCCACGGCCCGTCCAGGTTCCGCGCCGAGCGAGTCCGAACCTCCGGTCCGAACCAGCGCAGGAGCAGGTGCAGCGACAGATCGATCCTCGAGCTGACGCTCGCCGCGGTCACGATCGATCCCTCGTCGACGATCCTGGTCGCGATTCCGTCGATCCGTGGAAACTCGGCGCGGAACGCGTCGAGCAGGCTGCCGTGGGTCGTCGCCTGCTTGCCGTCGAGCAGTCTGGCTCGCCCGAGAATGAACGCGCCGGTGCATACCGAGGCGATCAGTTGCGCGGTGCCAATCGATCGACTAATGTTCCAGGGGAATTCGAGATTCACGACATCGCGGGAGGGACCAACCGATGAAGATCACCAGGCTCGAGCTGTTCCACGTCAGGCCGCGGTGGCTCTTTCTGAAGATGCACACCGACGAGGGACTGGTCGGCTGGGGCGAGCCCATCGTCGAGGGGCGCGCTCAGACCGTCGCGACGGCAGTGCGCGAGCTGGAAGGCTACCTGATCGGCAAGGATCCGCGCCAGATCGAGCACCACTTCCAGGCGATGTATCGGCACCAGTTCTACCGCGGTGGGCCGATCCTGTGCAGCGCGATCAGCGGCGTCGAACAGGCGATGTGGGACATCTACGGCAAGTCCCTGGGCTTACCGGTCTATCGCCTCCTCGGCGGTCCCACCCGCGAGCGAATTCGGGTGTACGCCCACTGTGGTGGTGCGACCCCGGCCGAGGCCGCGGAGGCGGCGAAGGCGCGCGTCACCCAGGGTTTCACCGCGCTCAAGACGGGATTCCCGGGTGCGGTGCGAATCGTGGAACCGCCGGCGTTCATCGCACGCTGCGTCGAGCAGATCGCGGCGATGCGCGAAGCCGTCGGCAACGAGGTCGACATCGCCATCGACCTTCACGGCAAGTTCAGCCCGGCGACGGCGATCCGCGTGATCAAGGAGCTCGAGCCATTCCGACCGATGTTCGTCGAAGAGCCGTGCCTGAACGAGAACGTCGAGACGATGGTCACGATCGCTCGCTCGACGACGATTCCGATCGCGACCGGCGAGCGGCTGTTCACCCGCTGGGGCTTTCGTGAATGGATCGAGAAGCAGGCCGCCGCCATCTTCCAGCCCGATCTCTCCCACGCCGGCGGCATCTTCGAAGTCCGCAAGATCGCCGCGCTGGCCGAGACCTACTACGCGGGCATCGCGCCGCACTGTCCTCTCGGGCCAATCTCGCTCGCGGCGGGTCTTCAGCTCGACGCGGCGATCCCGAACTTCGTCTGCCAGGAGCAGGTGAGCCTCGGCGACGGGTACCTGAAGCAGCCGTTCGTCGTCCACGACGGCCACGTCGATCTGCCGACCGGGCCGGGCCTTGGCATCGAGGTCGACGAAGAGGCGTTGAAACAGCACCTGTTCGACGGGAGCTGGAGGAACCCGCAGACCTACCACGCCGATGGCTCGGTCGCGGACTGGTAGGCGCAGGCCAGGCGGGAGATTTTGGCTTCGACTCGCCCGGGATCAGGAGCCTTAGAGCAGCGGGCAGTATGAATCAGCCGTCAGCCTTCCAATTCCCTCTCCCTCTGGGAGAGGGCCGGGGTGAGGGCGGTCGTCCCAGCAGCGCAGCCTTACTGCTCGGCGTCGTAACTCGGGAAAGTACGAGTGGTAGTGGCCAGCATCCCTGGTGACCAGATAGCTGCCTGCATCGCTCCGTCGAGCCATCCACGGTGGGGGGTCGACAGGAAGATCGGCTCCTGCGTATCTGCAGTGAGAACATACAGTGGCGACGAGGAGGAGGCTTCCTGTGGATCTGCTTTTTTTCTTCGACAGCGAGGACTACGAGACGCCCGCGTCGGACGAGGGCGAGCGCTGGTGGGCCGATGCGCTCTCCCGCCACGGCCTGACCGGTTGCTTCAACCTGGTCGGTGAGGAGGCGCGCGCGCTGCGTGACCGTGGACGAGGTGACGTCCTCGAGGCGCTCGCCCGCCACGAGATCGGCTACCACTCGAATCTCCACTCGGCACACCCGGTCCACGTCGAGTACCTCGAAGGAATGGGCTGGGACGAGGGCGTGGCGACGGTGCTCGCCCGTGAAGCACGGGGTATTGCCGACGTTCGCGAGCTCACCGGCCAGCATCCGATGACCTACTGCAAGCCGGGCTCGAACTGGGCGCCGCAGGTCCTCGTCGCGATGACGCTGCTGGGGGTCCCGGTCTTCTGCGATGCGCCGTTTGAATGGGATCCGGGCGTCCCGATGTGGTACTGCGGAAGCCTCTGCGTTGGCTACCATACGTCGTTCGATCGCTACTTCCAGGTGCCGGACCGGCGCGAGCGCATGCGGCGCGACTTTCGGACGCTGGTCGAGGAGCGGCGCCAGAACGGTGGTCTGCTGGTGATGTACACGCATCCCTGTCGCCTCATCACCGCCGCGTTTCCGTCGAACTTCACTGCGGGCCAGAACCCGCCGCGCTCCGCCTGGAGGCCAGCCCCGCTGCGACCTCGATCCGAGGTGGAAGAGCTGATGTCCGACTTCGACGACTTTCTCGGCTGGGTCGCGCGGCAGGACGACGTTCGGGTGATCTCCTACCGAACGCTCTACGAGCGGCTTCGGCACCGCCCCCGCTGGCTCGACCGGCCTGCCCTGGACGAGGTCCTGGAGGCAGCGTCCAGACCGCTCGCCGCGCTCAGGGTTCGAGATTTCTGGCTCAGCCCGGCCGAGCAGCTTGGCATCCTTCTCTGGACAGCGGCGTGGATACGCGAGCACGGCGCGCGACCAGAAAGCGTACCGCTGCGGCCCGTGCTCGGGCCGGATCGGCTCGCCGCGCCGGTCGAGCCGATCGAGGTCGACGCCGCCGAGCTTCTGCTCGCTGCGGCAGAGGCGAGTCTCCGGGCGAGTGCTGACGGGCGCGTGCCGAGCGTCGTCCGAATCGGTGGGCGGCTTGTCGGACCGGGTGCACTGCTGCCAGCACTCGCCGAGGCGATCCGGGAGCCGACTGGTCGGGTGACGATCCGGCCGCGCGAGGAGCTTCCCGCGCTGGCCCATCGTCCCGATTTCGCCGGCCTGCACTTTCGTGGCACCTGGTCGATTCTTGCGCCGGAGTTCGAGGCGCCGGGAATTATCCAGCTCGCCCAGCTCCAGACCTGGTCGGCGCGCCCGGCCTGGTAGCGGGCATCCCGCTCTCGCGTGGATTCAGGGCGTGATTCGCGCGGAACGTGGTATAGTTGTCCATGTCGGAGACGTCGAACGTTCGGAGTGTCGGCGAGGGCTGGCGCCGCCGTCGCGCTCCCGGGGCATCGAGGCAATGGCGTTTGAGCTTCGCGGTGTGAGCCTGCTGGGGTACGTCCGCCAGGCCGTTACCTGGGCCCTGATTGTCGTGGTCCTGGCGGGAGGCGTCTGCCCGGCTCTCTACGGCGCGGTTCTCCCGCACGAGCACCTGTTCGTCGGCGGTCCGCCACCGGCCGATTGGGAGAACCACGCGCATCCCAATCCGCTGGCCGAGCTTCTCGGGAGCCCGAACCGGTCACGCGCACCTGTCTCCACGTCGAGTCCCGCTCATCCGCTCGCGACGCACGAACTTACCGGCGGGCGCGTTGTCTCGCTCTACGCGGGCGGGCTGTCGCTCCTCCTGACGATCGTCGCCGTCGATGGGATGGTGCCGACCTGGGATCAGCTGCCCTTGCCGATTCCGGGCCTGGAGATCATCTTCGACGCGCTTGCCCTGCATCACCTGGCGGTCTGGCCGCCGCTCACCCCACCTCCTCGTCTCGGCTGAGCTCGCCTCGTGCCGCCCGCGCGGAGGCATTCTTTCCTCCGGGCTGGGCGGAGCGCACGTCGACGAGGCAAAGTAAGGAAGATAGACGAGGAGAGTATCCATGGCTTTGAGCTGGCTGCGCCGGGCGCTTTTGAGCCTGGCGGTGATTCTTACGTTAAGTACTCTCTTCCCGGTGGTCGCGCTCGCCCACGAGCGCCGCACGGTCGGGAAGTACACCTTCGTCGTCGGCTTTCTGAACGAGCCGTCGATTCAGGGCCAGCCCAACGGGCTTGATCTGACGATCACCGATGCCCAGGGCAATCCGGTCGAGGGAGCCGAGAAAACGCTGAAGGTCGCCATCGCCTACGGTGGGAGTGCCCCGAAGGACCTGCCGTTGCGGGCGCGGTTCGGGATGAAGGGCAAGTACACCGCCGACGTGATTCCGACGCGCGCGGGGACCTACACCTTCATCTTCTCCGGGACCATCAACGGCCAGCCGGTGAATGAGCGCTTCGAGTCGGGACCGGGCCGGTTCAGCGACGTACAGGCGCCGGCGACGCTCCAGTATCCAGACGTCCTGCCCGCGTCGGCGGACATCGCCCAGCAGGTCCAGGCGGCGACCGCCGCGGCACAGGACGCCTCTCAGCGGGCGACGCTCTTTGGCTTCGCCGGCATTGGCGTTGGCATCGTTGGGCTGGTCGTGGCTCTCGTCGCCCTCGTCACGCGCATGCGTACGCCGGTGCCCGCGCTTGACGCGGAAGCGGCGCCTGATACGCAACGACTGCCGGCGTCGGAGCAGCACTGATGCGACGGGTTCGCGTGGCGCTCGCGGCGGGGATCACCCTGGCGATCCCCGCCCTGGCCGAGGCCCATGCAATCAGCGGATCCGGCGGCTGGGCCGACGAGCTGATCTGCCTCGTTCCGGCCGTTGCCCTGCTTGTCGCCGTTCTCCTTCTGGGACGCGACGATAAGTCGAAACAGGCGAAGAAGGGACCGCCGCGATGAGACGTCCGGGCGTCCACGGGCGGTCGTCCCTGTATCGTGCTGCGCGGGGAGGACTCGCTCTGCTCATCGCGCTGGCGATGACGACGGGCCTCGCCCTGGCCCACGCGAACCTCGTTCGCTCGGATCCGCCTGCCGGCGCGTCACTCCCGACGGCGCCGGCGCGGGTCCAGCTCTGGTTCTCGGAGGAGCTCGAACCGAGCTTCTCCGAGGCCGTGGTCTACGATGTCAATCAGCAACGGGTCGATCGCGGAGACAGCCACGTGGATCCCAACGATCCCCGTTCGCTGATCGTCAGCCTGAAACCGAGTCTGCCCCACGGCACCTACGCGATCGCCTGGAAGACGCAGTCGCGGGTCGACGGGCACGTCACCCGGGGCATCGTCCCCTTCGGTGTCGGCGTGACCGCATCGGTTCCAGCAGCGAGCGCAGTTGCCGCGACATCGCAGCCGGTCTCCGGAACCCCACTGGAGATGGCCTTGCGCTGGCTGGTCCTGCTCTCCTCGGCGGCGCTGACGGGCACGTTCGCGTTCTGGATCCTGCAGGGTCGAGTAGGGCGTTCCGAGGGTACGGATGGATCCGAGCGGGACCAGGAGGATGGCAGAGGCAGCCGCCGACTGGACCGCGAGCCCCCGCCGGAACCAGGGGGCGGTGCCACGACCGGGCTGCTGACGCGCAGCGCTCCCCCGACCGCCCGAACCATCGAGGTCGCGCCCTTGCAACAGCGGCTGGCGTGGCTTGCATGGGCACTCTTCGTTGCAGGCAATCTCGTATTCGTCGTATACGAGGCATCGGTCTCCGTGGGTGTATCCCTGGAGCAGGCCATCGGCGCGGCGGCGATCCAGTTTGCCGTCGAGACGCAGTACGGTCGCTTCTGGATCGCGCGGGTCACGCTCGGGCTGCTCCTGGGAGCGATCCTGGCGGTGCGCGGTCGGCGCAAGCTTGGGGCCGCCCATCACCTGGATCTGCTCGGCGTGGCGGTGGGCGTGCCGCTGCTTCTCTCGATCTCCCTGTCGAGCCACAGTGCCGCGCTCGGGTCGCTGTCGCCCCTCGGCATCGCAGTAGATTGGCTTCACCTGGCGGCGGTGGCGGTATGGGTTGGTGGTCTGATCCAGCTCGCGGGGGCGCTGCCAGCGATTCTTCGCCTCGGGAACGCCACCGCCAGGGCGGAGGCACTCGGCGCGCTCGTACCACGGTTCGCCGTGGTCGCGGGGATCGCCCTGGCGATCCTCGGCGCAACCGGCCTGACCGAGGCATTTCTCCACGTCGGCACCCTCGACAACCTGCTGAACAGCGGATACGGTCAGGCGCTGCTGGCCAAGATCCTGGCCATCCTTCCGCTGGTCACGATCGCCGCGATCAATCACTTCGTCGTCCGCCCGGTCTTCCTGCGAGCCCGGGCGAACCGGTCGCCCGCGGCCATTCGTCAGGTCCTGAGTACGTCTGGTCTGTTTCGGTGGACGGTCGCGCTGGAGATCCTCTTCGCCGTCGCGGTGATCGCGGCGACCGGCGTCATGACCAGCCTCAGTCCACCCCGACAGATCGCGTCGTCGGAGGCCGGTCCGCTCACGCTGAGCGCGACGGCAGGTGATCTCTCGGCGACGTTCACCTTGACGCCCGGGCGGCCAGGTCCGAATCGCTACCTGGTCGAAGTTCGAGACGCCCAGGGTATCCTCGTCCCCGACGTTCAGCAGGTCGCTCTGCGCTTCACGTATCTGGATAGCGATCTTGGCGTGTCCGAGGCGGTCCTTTCGCCTTCGGGCAGTGGACGATTCGAAGGCCAGTCGAGTGACCTGGCGGTGACCGGGCGATGGCAGACGGAGATCATCATTCGTCGACCGGGCCACGACGACGTGAGCGCGGTGGTCGGCTACCTGGTCACGACGGAGGGCGCTCGCAGTCTGGAAAGCGTGCCCCTCGAGCTGGGCTGGCGATTCTACGTGGGGCTCGCCATCGTCGTCGCGGGTCTCGCCTCGCTCGCGCGGGGCGCCGTCCTGCGGCCGCGGGACGTGCGTCGGGGGCTGGCGGTGATGCTGTGCGGGCTCTGTCTCGGCGGGATCGGCGCTGGTCTGGCGCTGCGCGACGTGCAGCAGGCGGAAGCCCAGGCAGCCGCGGCCACGCAGGCGCTCGCGCACCCGGCGACGGCGCAGTCGATCGCCAACGGGGCGATCGTCTTTCAGCAGAACTGCGCGATCTGTCACGGGGCGGATGCTCGGGGCGACGGACCGATGGCGCCAACCCTCAATCCGCGGCCGTCCAACCTGATCGTCCACGTGCCCCAGCACCCCGACGCGGATCTCGAGAACTGGATTGCGAACGGTTTTCCGGGCTCGGCGATGCCGGCCTTCAAAGATACGCTGACCGAGCAGCAGCGCTGGGACGTCCTGAACTATCTGAAGGCGCAGGTGCGCAGTGCGAATGGTCCGACGGCCGGAGCTTCTGGATCCGCGGGTAGTACCGCGGCGGCGACGCCTGCGCCCCCGGCACCAAGCGCGTCAGCCCCGCGTCCGACGACTGCTCCAGAATCCGCCGTCACGCCCGCACCCTCGCGAGTGCAGCCCGCGGCCCTGTCGCTGCAAACGATCGATCGATCGTCGCGGCGGCTGGCGCTGGGCGATCTGACCGCCGACGTCGAAATAACGCCGCGCATCTACGAGCCGGCCCAGATCGACCTTAGATTCGCCGACCGGGATGGACGCCCGGTCACCGATATCCGGCGTGTCGATCTCCAGGTCGCGATGGAGGGTATGAATCACGGGGCGCGGGGGATCGAGGCCAGCCCGGTCGGCCCGGGGCACTATCACGCGGCGGCACTTCTCCTGGCGATGGAAGGCAGATGGTGGCTCGCCGTTCGCGTGGAGCGGACCGGTGGCGAGGTGAGCTCGTCGCTCCTCTCGTTCGACGTCCCCTCCGAGACGCCGAACGGTCCCGTTTCCGCGCTGTATCAACGTGCGACGGAGCCGGTCCAGGTCGAGGACGTGGCCGTGTATCCGGATGGAATCACGCCACCGGGGATCCAGGTTCGCTCGGGTCATCCCGTGCGACTCGAGATCATGTACGTGGATCACCCGCATTGCGGAAGCACGGTGGCGTTCGGCGACCTCGACGCCCGAGCGACGGTGTCGGCGGAAGGATTGGCCGAGCTATCATTCACCCCGACTCGGACGGGAACGCTTTGGCTCGCGTGCACCGCGTCTGAACTACAAATACAGTGGATGCATCAATGAGGAAACCCGATCAGACCGAGTTTCACGACTCTGCTCGTACCCGAGCGACGCCGGGCAGCCGTCCGCCTCGCCCGTCACGGCGCGACGAGCGGCGCGCGCGCGAGGCGAGAGATCGACGGCGATCGATCCTGCTCGTCGCGGGCGTGGTGATTGTCCTGGTCATCGCGACGATGGCCGGGATCAGACTGCTCTCTCCAAACGTCGCGTCGCCGCCGAGCGACGGACCGGTCTCGCCGTCGGTCCTGCGCGACCTGACCAGCGTTCCCCAGTCCGTCGCGAATAGCATTGGCCAGGGCTCCGCGACGAGCCTGCCGACGCCGGTGCGGGCCGAGCTGCTCCGTGGGCCGCGTGGTCTGCCACGGATCGTCTACATCGGCGCCGAGTTCTGCCCGTACTGCGCGGCGGAGCGCTGGGCGATGGTGGTTGCCCTCAGTCGGTTCGGGCAGTTCGATGGGTTGAAGACGGCGCGCTCCGCCGTCGACGACGTCTATCCGGGCACCCCGACGTTCAGCTTCTACGGTGCGACCTACACCAGCCCATACCTCGAGTTCGAGGCTGTCGAGACACAGACGAGCAGCCGGGTCGGAAGCTCCTATCAGACGCTCCAGACGCCGACGCCCGAGCAGCAGCAGCTGATCGATCGATTCGACGCGCCGCCGTACGTCGCGCCGGAGAACGCGGGAGCGATTCCGTTCATCGACATCGCCAACCAGTACGTGCTCGCCGGAACGACCTTCAGTCCCGGGCTCCTGGCGAATCAGTCGTGGGAGTCGATCGCCGCGAACGTCGCCAAGGGCAATACCGACCAGGCGCGGGCGATCATCGGCAGCGCAAACGTGCTGACCGCCGCGATCTGCGCGGCAACGTCCGATTCTCCGGCGAACGTCTGTCAGCAGCCGTCGATCCAGCAGATCAAGGCGGCGCTGGCGAAGGAGCCTGTTCCGAGGACCGGTGGATGACGGCTCGGCGTGCCAGCGCGATCGCCCTGTGCCTCGTCGGCCTTGGCGTCTCGCTCTATCTCACGCTGGTGCACATCTCGAGCGGACAGGTACCGCTCGTCTGCGCCAGCGCCGGTATCGTCGACTGTGCGCAGGTCACGACCAGTCCGGAGTCGACCATCGGACCCGTTCCGGTCGCCGTCCTGGGTGTCATCTGGTTCGTGGGTGCTCTCGTCCTGACGCTGGTGGGCGGTCCGTCGACGGGTGGAGCGGGGAAGGTCGCCCCACGCTCCGGGCTACCTCTTGCGGGCGAGGTGCCAGGGCGGCTCCCGGGGGCGATGGCGGTCGCGCGGCTTGGCTGGTCGCTGGGCGCACTGCTCGTTATCTTCTACCTGATCTACGCCGAGCTGTTTCTGATCGGATCGATCTGCCTGTGGTGCACGGCGGTACACGTGCTCGTCATCGCGCTCTTCTTGCTCGCGCTCGACGATTTCCTGGAAGCGGTGACGCCGTGAGACGAGGTTGGATATTCAGTTGGAGTCGGGCGCCAGCGCGACGCGGGGGGGAGCAGCAGGCGTGGGAGCTCGTGGGTATAATCGCACTATGATCTCTGGCGAGCATGCTTCGGTTCGGGCTCGTCGCCCGCTCGCGCCCACCCGTGGCTTCTCTCGCGTCCGCGGGGGAGCCCGGGGACCCGCACCGCGGGGCGCGACCGGACTGGTCGACCTGGCCGTGCCAGGCAGACGGCGGTGGCCATGAATCGGCGCCGCTTCGTGATCGGGCTGACCTGGACGGTCGCGAGCGCAGGGTGCGCGGCGTCGCCCGCCCCGCCATCCCCCACGATCATTGCCCCGATCAGCCTGCCGACCGTCACGGCAGCGCCGGTGCGCGGCAAGCTGCTGATCACTCGCGACGGGAACCTGTTCGTACTCGATCTCGACACGCTGCGCGAGTCGCCGCTGACCCACTTCCCGAACGGCACGTTTGCCTCGTCACCGGCTCTGTCTCCGGACCGGCAGAGTATTGCCTGCGCGTACTACGTCCTTCCGTCGGATAAACACGACCTCGGCGGCAACGATCTGGCGACGATCAAGGTTTCCGGAGAAGGCCTCCGTATCGTCAGAGCCCACGGTCAGCCGGGGAACAGCTACGAGGATCCCTGCTGGACGCCAGATGGCCGGGCGCTGGTGGCCACGCTCCGGGCGACGCAGTATTCTCAAGGGAAGTTCGAGGGAACGCGGGTCTCGATCGTTCGCGTTCCCCTGGATGGCGGCGAGGTCGCACCGGTCGTCGCCGACGGGCAGATGCCATCCGTGTCCCCCGACGGTTCGCATCTGGTCTACCTGACCGCGAACGAAGAGGGCATGCCAACACGCCTGTGGGTCGCGGATAGCGCTGGCAAGAATGTGCGCCCTCTGCTCGCCGATCAGACGTTCACCTACGTTCGTGCGCCGCGCTTCTCACCTGATAGCTCGCGCATCGCCTTCGCCGCGGTGGGCGGGCCGAGCAGGCAGAGCAGCGGGGCGACACGACAAGCCTCGCACGGGCTGATCGGTCCGGCGGTCGCCGAGGCCCACGGCATTCCCTGGGAGATCTGGACCGTGCAGCCGGATGGGAGTGACCTGCGCCGACTTACCCACATTCAGGAAGACTCTCCGGTCCCGGCGTGGTCTCCCGACGGCCAGTGGATCGCGTTCGCGGGGGAGATCGGGATCTACCTCGTCGACGCCGCCGGGAAGCAATCCGTCCGGCTTACCACGCGCACGAGCGGCGGCGGGATCACCTGGCTGGCGTGACCCGCGATGCCCTCCGGGTGACGACCGGTGTCACCCGGGAAAGACCGTGCGCTGGCCGCTTGCGCGCTCAGTCGTCTCGCGGGCGGAAGAGGATGGGAACGCCGCGGAGCAACCCGTTACGGCCGGCCTCGGCGACGGCCGGTTCGCTCTTCAGAGGCAGCTCCACGAAGAACGTGCTGCCGTGGCCAGGTTGGCTATCGACCCAGATCCGTCCCTGGTGTGCCTCGACAATGCCTTTGGTAATGTACAGCCCCAGGCCGGTGCCCGTCCGCCCCGGCTCCCGTTCGAGGCGCGCAAACGGGTCGAACAGGTGCGCAAGCTGCTCCGGGCTCATCCCGATCCCCTCGTCGGTCACGCAGCCCACGGCCTTATCGCCCACCTTCTGGATCGTGACGCGAATGTCGCCGTGATCCGAGTATTTGATCGCGTTCGAGATCAGATTGGTGAAGACCTGGATGATGCGCTCACGATCCCACGCGCCGTCCAGGCGGGCAGGCGATCGCAGAATGATCTGCCGGCCGGAGAGAGAGCTCTGGTGGAGCTCGACGACCTCCCGGACCGCGTCGACCAGATCCATGCCCGCGGGTCGGATCTCGAAGCGGCCCGCGCCGATGCGCGACGCGTCGAGCAGGTCGGTGCTCAGGCGTTCGATTCGCTGGGCAGTGCGAGCGATGCCATTGACCGCCTTGCGTCGTACCGTGGGCGGCGTAGTTCGCCAGTCTGACTGGAGCACTTCGACGCACCCGCTGAGGGCAGAGAGTGGCGCCCGCAGGTCGTGAGCTACCATCCCGAGAAAGCGCTGGAGGTTGCGGTGCGCGTTGATGACCTGGGCGCGCGCGTTATCGGCTTCCCGGGCTCGGCGCGCGATCTCGCC
Organism: Chloroflexota bacterium; assembly: GCA_902810745.1. Classification (GTDB taxonomy): domain Bacteria; phylum Chloroflexota; class UBA6077; order FW602-bin22; family CADDYW01; genus CADDYW01. Next base: position 22,877 of record CADDYW010000024.1, read on the forward strand.
ACGCTGCACCGCGATCAGGACGCCGAAGGCGCTGATGACGACGAGGGCAGGAACAGTGATGGGCCAGGAACGTACCGGGTCGTGAGCCACCGTGTCGTCCAGAGTATCCAGAACGATTGCGACGGCGGCGATGCCGGTGACCTGGACGGGGGTCAGGCGCAGCGACCCGAAGAGGACCGGAATCGCGTAGAGGATCACCAGATTGCTCCGGGGCCAGACGACGAGATCCACGAGCACGATCGCAAGCTGAGCGAGAAGCAGCAGAATAATCAGCGGACCCAGGCCCACGCGTCGGCTCCCTTGCACTCGCGAATGGCGGTATTGCCGTGCGTTCCGTCGGCTCTGCTCAAGCCAACACGGCCGCTTCTACCGCCCTATTATCCACGCGGAGGCCCGAATCGTCCAGTCTTGTCCACCAGCACCAGCGTGGCAACACGAGCATGTTACCCGCTATCCTATCACCGCGCCGTGGCGAGGATTCTCTGATCCGGCGCGGCCCATTCCAGACAGCTCTCGTCGACGCTTGGAGTGACACCGCGGCACGGGCTTCGGGAGTCCGGATGAGAGCGCGTGGGGCGGCCGCGGATCCGGGTCCGCGGAGGATCCCCGGATTCCGGCACGGCCCGGCGGCGCCGGTGACCGGTAGTCTATTGAAGGGGAGCCGTCACCGCGAGGTCACGCGGTCGGGGCGGCGCGCGTGGCTCTCCGCGGATCGCGCGGCGGACACGGGGACTGCTTCAGCTGCCGAGAGCCCGCCGCGCCGACGATGACAGAGCAACGTTAGCCGTGGAGCTGGAAGTAGCCCACGCACGCCCAGTCGATTGCTTCCCGGTCGAGTGTAGGCGACGTCTCTTCGTAGCTGGCCCGATCGCAGATCCGCTCGATGATGTCGCGAGGATGGCAGCTCCGCATCGGCCGACCGACCGTGCGGTAATATCTCTCGATGATGTAATCGACGGTCTCGGCGTCGTAGGGAAGATTCGCCTTTTCGCAGCACCGACGAAAGATTTCGTGGTATTGATCCGGATTCGGATCGGCGAGCTCGACGGTGTATTTGATTCTGCGAATGAAGGCTTCGTCGATCAGATCCCTCGGCGCGAGGTTCGTCGAGAAGATGACGAAGGTATCGAATGGGATCTCGATGACGTCTCCGGAGGAAAGGTGCAGGTGGTCGTAGCCTTTCTCGAGGGGGACGATCCAGCGGTTGAGGAGATCGGCCGGGCGGATGCGCTGACGCCCAAAATCGTCGATCAGGAAGGTTCCGCCGTTTGCCTTGAGCTGGTAGGGGGCCTGGTGGACGCCGGTGCTCGGGCTGAAGCTGAGCTCAAGCTGCTCAATCGTCAGCTCACCGCCAGCGACCAGCAGCGGGCGGCGAACCCGCGCCCATCGACGGTCCAGGCGTTGGGCACGGCCGGCTCGAATCGTGGGAGATCCCGCGTCGTCGGCGGCGGTCGGATCGTCATCGTCAACGACCTCGTGGACCGAGGAGTCGAAGACGCGAATGATCTCCCCGCGAGCTTCAATCGCGTAGGGAACCAGGGCGTAGCCGCCCCGCGCGATGCCGAGGGCTTCCGCCAGCGTCGTCTTGCCATTGCCGGGCGATCCATAGATGAAGAGTGACCGAGCGGAGTGGACGGCGGGGCCGAGCTGATCGATGACCTCTCGCGAGATGACGAGCTGGGAAAGCGCTCGCTCCAGGTCGGCGCCACTGAGGTGGCCAGGCTGGGTCGCATTCCGCCGGATAACCTCGCAGTACGTCTCCAGTGGTACCGGTGTCGGCCCGACGTACCGATTCCGCTGCAGCAGGTCGTACGCCTTCTCGCCCCCGTTGTCGGTCAGGCTGTAGCGCTGCACGCGCTCGCTGGAGTCGAGCCCGGCGACGCTGTCGGCGAGCTTGGCGCGCCGCAGGTAATCGATGATCTCCTGGGCGATAAACACCGGCAGCCGCATGTGATCGGCCAGGTCTCGCGCCGACATGCGACCGACCACGAAGAATGTCTTCAACGCAAGGTCGGCAAGTCGCTCCAGATCGATGCCGACTTCTTCGACCGACCGGGGCTCGAAGGCGCGGGATCGCTGGACGATCCCGGCCAGCTCCTCGTGGCGAGCCGTGGCGTCGGCGTGGGTCACTCCGTTCGTGGAAACTGCCATCCTCCCTCCTGATGGGCACAGCGCCCGCGGTCCTTGATCTCGGGGGCAGGTCACCGCGAACGCACGAGATTCGCCGCGCGATTCGCTAGTAACCATACGCAGGAGCGACCTCTCCTGGGTACGGGGGTATGCCCACGTACGCGAAGAAAGAATGCCCAACATGGCCCGGAAAAAGTACTCAGCCGCCCGCCCGTTTGTGCTAGGTCAAAAGTCCCACCGCGGGCGCGGCCGTGAGGAGCGCCGCCCGCACGCCGCTCCCAGGGGACACGCGTGCCTCCCCGACGCGCAGGACGTGGATCGGCCCGCGGGGAAGATCCGGGCTGGACGTCCCCGCGTTGAGGTCAGGTGGCGGTGACGAGGATGACCGGGAGCGCCAGCGGTGCGGTCGCCGGGCGCCGCGGGGGGGCGGCAGGCAGGGAGACGCGAAACGCCTGGTGGCTGGCGTGGATCTCTGTCGCAGCCCCGGTGAACTGAACCAGCGTACCGGTCGTGGACGCCGTCGGTACCTCGATCTGGACCGGCGTGGTGGAGTCGGTCCAGATCACGCTGACGGACTGCCCCGGCCGGCGAAGCTCGACGCGCGTCACCTCGGGCGCTGGATGACTGAGCTTCACGAACTGGGTATGACTGATCCAGTCGGCGGCGGTGCGATAGGCGAAGAGCGCGGGCCGAGCAGTCAGGTTGGCACGCAGGAGCCCCCAGTACCGCCCTTCGTCGACGTCCTCGGCACGGTAGATTGCCACGGTCCGAACGTCGACTGCCCGCGCAAGCGCGTAAAGCTGCAGGACGAACGCCGCCTGCTGCTCCAGGCTGACCTCGTCTGGGCCGGTGATCAGCGCTCCGGGCGTCTGAGGGTCATCGACCGCGACGTTCGCTTCGGTGACCCAGATCGTCGCCTGGACGCGATAGGCGGCGAGGATCGATCGGGTCTGGTCTACGACACTCAGGAGGTCAGCCGGGTTTCCGTAGATGTGCCAGGCAACGCCGTCAAAGGGTGGGCTCGGGCACGGGGCCGTCGGGCAGAGCCGTTGCTCCACGGCTCGGAGGAAGCTCCCGTCATCTTCGACCATTCCGCCGATCAGAACTGGCACCTTTGGGCTCGTCTGGTGCAGGACCTGACGCCCGACCTGGACGAGCAGTGCGTAGTCCTCGGGCGTGCCGCGCCAGTAATCTCGGAAGTTAGGCTCGTTCCAGATCTCCCACGCGGTGATGCGATCCCCATATCGCTTCGATACTGTCCAGAGGAAGTATGCCCAGGGGTTCTCCGGGTTCGGCTTGCCGTCCGGGAGCAGGGCCGGCTTGTCCAGACCCTTTGGTGGTCCGGCTCCGACGCGTTCCTTGCCGTCGACTGCCCAGGCAGGTGCGCCGTCGACGACTGCGAGGACCGAGATGTGCCAGCGCTCGGCGTTGTGGAGCAGACCATCGAGCCGATCGAACTGGAACTCGCCTGGAGATGGCTCGACTTCGTCCCAGCGTATCTCCAGCCGGTCGAGCGAGGCTCCCAGCCCGTGCAGGATGGGAGCGGTCGCGTCCTCCGCGCTCAGAGCGTTGTTGACGCCGAACAGCGGATCATTACGCCGTCCGGCCGGGAGAATCGGAAGCTGATCGAGTACCGAGTGATATTCGAACGCGCGCAGGCGATTCCAGAACTCCTCGAGCGTGACGGTTGGCCGCGGCGAGGGCGTGGCGAGCGCAGTCGGGTCGGGCGGGGGCCGGGTCGGGGACGGCATCGGCGTCGGAACGATGGTCGGGGGTAGTGGCACTGGGCTGGGCGTCGGCTCGACGGTGGGCGCGCCGGGCGATGGGACGACAGGAGGAACCCGCGCCAGCACAATAAGCGCCGTCGGGGTCGGAAGGGGGCGCGTTCCGCCGAATGACCATTCCGGCGCTACCCGCGTTGCCGCCGTGAGCCGCTGGACCAACGCGCGAGCAGTCGCGCCGACCGGACCGAGGATTCCTGGCGCCCAGGCTATGACCAGAAGTCCGATGACCAGTCCCAGGGCGCCAGCCACGGCGATACGACGGAGCGACCTCCACATCATCGAGCGCATCATCCTCCAGCGGGTCCAGCCACGCGGAACATCGGTGAGCCATGACTATAACAGCGGTCCGTGCGCCAGAGCAACACGGAATTTTGCGCAAAGGACGGGTCAGAAACTTCTCTTGACCGATGCGTGGTCCTCGCGTCGGTCATTCGATGCGTCGACGCCCCTGGACAGAGTGGCCGATGGGCGACAGCATTGACCTCGCGCGGACCAGCTACTATTCTGACTCGCGGTCGGCGGCGACCCCCGACGTGAAGGAGGCAGGACGTGGAAGCAGCCAGCCCCCGTTGGACCGATCAGATGCGCCAGGTTCAGATCACGGCCGATGAGCTGCGTGCTGAAAGTCTGAGTACCGTCGTCGTCGGTGCCGCCATCGTATCGCTCCTGTGGTTTGCCGTTCTGGGCGATCCACCACGGGCGTGGACCTGGCTGCCGCCGCTCCTGGCGCTGGGGCTGAGCGCGGCGAGCCTCGTCCTCGCTCGATATCGGACGATGGCGGGGGCAGTCCTGCTGTCGGTCACGCTCGTTGTCGGAAACTCGGTCTTGCTCTGGACCCGGCCCGACACGCCCGCCGCGTACTTCTACGTCGCCGACGTCTTCGCGATCGGCGCCGTGCTCGGGCCCATCCCCGGCATCGCCGCGGGGATCATCTGCACCGTCTTGATCGGCGGCGCGACGCTGGACCCACGTGTCGCGCTCGCCCCGACGACCGCGATGTATGCGAGCGTGCTTCTCTGGCTCGGGATTCTGCTGACGTGGGCCGCGGCGCACCCCGTCCGCGCGGCGATGGTCTGGGCGTGGGATAGCTACCTCGACGCGCTGCGTCGGTCCGAGGAGCTGCGGAACCGCCAGGGGGAGCTGAATCGTGTCCTGGCGAGCCTCAACGAGACGTGCTACCGACTCGAGGTGGCAAACCAGGAGCTCGCGCGTGCGCGCGCGGCCGCGGAGGAGGCGCGTCAGCTCAAGACCGAGTTTGCGACCAATATCAGTCACGAGCTGCGGACGCCACTTAACCTGATCATCGGGTTCAGCGAGATTCTGATGAACGCATCGGCCACCGGGGACCAGCCCTCGCTGTCGCCGTCGATGCGGGCCGATATGGACGTGATCTACCGTAACGCCCTGCATCTCAGCAATCTCATCGACGATGTGCTCGATCTGAGCCAGGTCGACGCCGGGCGCATGGGTCTTCATAAAGAGCGGGTCTGCCTCTCCACGATCGTGACCGAGGCGGTCAGCGCGATCTCGCGCCTCTACGAGGCACGCGGCCTCACCCTGACGAACGAGGTGTCGGACGACCTGCCGACGGTGTTCGTCGACCGCACGCGCATTCGCCAGGTCCTGATCAACCTGCTGAACAACGCTGCCCGCTTCACGAGTAACGGCGGAGCCACAGTGCGGGCGCGCCAGGACGGTGCCAACCTTGTCGTCGAGGTTGCCGACACGGGCGTCGGCATCGCGCCCGAAGATCTGCCGAAGGTCTTCGAGGAGTTTCGACAGCTAGACGGCTCGATGCGACGCCCTCACGACGGCAGCGGTCTTGGTCTGGCAATCTGCAAGCGGTTCGTCGAGCTCCACGGTGGCGCCATCTGGGCGGAGAGTGAGCGCGGTAAGGGAACGACCTTTGCCTTCACCTTGCCGCTGATTGGAAATGTCGTCAGCGCGACGCTGCGTCCGGAGTGGGAGACCTGGGTCCGGTTGCCGGTCACGCCGGAGCCACTGCGCTCGGTGGTGCTGGTGAGCACGGATGAGCAGATTCATCGCCTCTTCCAGCGCTACCTGGACGCGTATCGCATTCTCCCCGCCGCCGACGTTGACGAAGCACTTGGGATCTTCCGTCAGACACCGGTGCACGGAATCATCCTGACGACGCACCCACGAACGGATCTCTCCGAGCAGCTTGCCCGCCTCCGCTCCACGCCACGCGGCGTGCCGGTGGTGACCTGCTCGCTCCCCACCTCGGAAGGTCTCGGCGAAAGCATTGGAGTCGCCGAGTATCTGATCAAGCCCATCTCCGGCGAGCGGCTGCTGCAAACGCTTGCCAGGGTCGCGCGGAGGGCACGCGTCGTCCTGGTGGTCGATGACGATCCGGAGATGGTTCGGCTGCTCGCGCGCATGATCAGGTCCGGCTCTCGGCGCTACCAGGTCCTGCGCGCCTACGGCGGTTACAGCGCGCTCGAGCTGCTGACGGAACGGAAGCCCGACGTGGTTATTCTCGATCTCGTGATGCCGGACCTGGACGGCTATGGTGTGCTGCGCGAGATGCGCCGGAACGAGGAGCTGCGGAACGTCCCGGTGATCGCGGTGACCGCGCGCGGCTACGAAGCCGAGACCGTCTCCGCGGGTGCGCTCTCGATCACGCGCGAGGGCGGTCTCTCGGTCGGGGAGCTGATGACCTGTCTGCGCTCGTCGCTCGATGCGATCACGCGGTCGTCGAACAGCGCTGAAGTGCTGCCCGCAGGTGCTCCGCAGTGACCGGCTTGGCCAGGAACTCAGCGGCTCCGAGCGAGAGCGCAAGCTCCCGCTCGCGCAGCACCGAGCAGACGACGACCGGGATGTGGGCCGTGGACGGATCGTGCTTCAGCATCTGGAGGACCTCCCAGCCATCCTGGGATGGCATCATCACGTCGAGCGTAATGATGTCGGGGCGGATCTGGCTTGCCAGCCGCAGCGCCTGCTCGCCGGTCGTCGCCGGATACACGTCGTAGAGCGAGTCGAGGTAACGGCGGAAGAGGCTCAGCACGTCGGCGTTGTCGTCGACGACCAGGATGACCGGTGTCTCGGCGGTTGCGAGCGTAAGCTGCACCACGAAGCTGCCCTTCTGCTGCGATACCGACAGCGCTACTCCCTGCAAATCGGCCAGGCGGCGGCTGACGGCGAGCCGCGCGTCTTCCTGGGCGCCGTCGATCGCCTGAGCGCCTTCTGCGCTGGGCCGGGACCGAGCGATGACGTCGAGGCGCACCCGGCGCGAATCCGCGACGGCGTGCAGCGACACCTCGCCACCACAACCGTGATCGATCGCGTCGAGGAGCGTTTCGAGGAGGATCTGACGGAGCGCGGCGCGCTCGACCGCGACCGGCGGGAGCTCGGACGAGACCGCCACCACGAGCTTCACGTGCTTGCGCGCGGCGAGCGCGGACAGCGTCGCGGCAACGCTGTCCACGACCTGGGACAAGAGCGTCCCTACCGTCGGCGGGGAGGACCCCAGCTTTCCCAGCTCGGCTTCGAGGAGCGCTCCGTTCGGCTCGGTCGATTGGCCAGGAGCGTCAGGGGGCGACGGACCCGGCTGGCCGTGGACACGCTGCTCCCACAGGATCGAACAGATCGCGGCGATGGCCTCGTGGTGGTCGCGGCGGCACTGCCGGGGGCTGATTCCCAGCTCGGACGCGACCTGAGCGATCGTCAGCATCTCGGCGTAGCGCAGTGAGAGATAGCGATAGATACGCCAGGACGGAGAATGCGGCGGCGCGCCAGGGGGCGGCTTGAGCGCGTCAATCGCCTCGCGCAGGATGCGATGCAACGCCCGCTGCGGTGGCTCGGCGCTGCCCGGCGGAACGAGGACTGTCGCGAGCGGATGCACGAGCAGATAGGCCGGATCGTAGAGGTGATCGAGCGCATCCTGAACGTCGCGCTCGAACGTATCCCGGTCAACCGTCATGCGCTGCTCCGGCTTCGGCAAGCGGCTCGATTATACACCATCGCACCGGCGGCGGTGAGTGCTCTCGCGCCCCTTTTTGTCAGACCGATGACCGCATGATGGCCGCTACCGCGTTGCGGTCGAGATCAGGAGCGCCTAGTATACACTGTCGTAGACATATTCGGGACGTGATTGACCTGGTATTCTGCGCAGTGATATATTGGGCACGAAACGATAGGCACTCTGGCATCCGGGGTGCGCTGGGAAGAGGACATGAGGCGATAGATTCTTCAGATGACGCGCGAGAGGAGAGTTGGCGATGACATCTCTGATGATCCGGCGACGTGAGGTTCTCAAGCTCTTCGGTTCGGCGACCGCGGCCTCGCTTCTGATGGCCGCGTGTGGCGGCGGCCAGGCGCCCACGGCGACAACGGCGCCCAGCGGTGGGCAACCGTCCGCCACCCAGGCTCCGCAGCAGGCTGCTGGCGGAGCGGCCCCGGCCCAGCCCACGGCAGCTCCCACCTCCGCCCCGGCGAATGCCGCGGCTCCCGCTGGCGGGCCGACGCCGACCCCGAACCCGCTCGCGTCGGTCCCGATCAAGCCCGGCAAACCCGTCATCGAGTGGTGGTTTGGCTGGGGTGGCATGACCGCGCTGCACGCGCTCGGCGACGTGGCCAAGTCGTTCAACGAGTCCCACGACGATTTCCAGGTCAAGCCGCTTCAGGTCTCCAGCATTACCCAGAAGCTCCTCGCCGCGATCGCCGGTGGTACCGCTCCGGCGGTCGAGACCGGCAACATCAACTTCGCCGAGTTCTGGGTGAAGGGCGCCGCGCAGCCGCTCGACGACTACATCAAGTCGAGCAAGACCATCAACATCGACGACTTCTTCGAAGCCAATCTGAAGGCCGGGCAGTGGAAGGGCAAGACCTACGGGGTTCCTGCCGTCGAGTGCTTCCTGCGCTGGGCCCTCTGCTTCAACCAGGCGTTCCTCGACAAGGCTGGGATCAAGGCATCCGAGCTTCCCAGCGATTTCGACACGCTGTACAAATTCGCCAAGGATACCTCGGTCGTCGAGTCGAGCGGAGCGATCAAGATGCTCGGCTTCGACCCGCTCGACGCGATGGGTGGATCGTTCGGCGATGGCGACCCGTTCTACTGGCCGGCTGCCTATAACTTCAAGTACTTCGACGAGGGCAAGAACCAGTACAACTTCAACAACGACCAGATGGTCGAAGCCTTCGCGATGATCCAGAAGTTCTACGACATCGTCGGCGCGGACAAGATCGCCGGGTTTATCAAGAGCTACGGCACCTGGACCGAGAGTCCGACGGCGATGTTCCCGGCGGGCGTGGAAGGAGCCAACATCAACGGGTACTGGGCTCCGGGCGAGCTGGCGAAGTCGTCGCCGAACAACAAATTCGTCTACGGCTGGGTCCCAACCGCGCAGAAGGGCACCCGGCTCCAGAGCACCGGCGGCCACTATGGCATGCTCCCGAAGGGTGGGCCCAATCCGGATCTCGGCTTCAAGTTCATCGAGTTCCTTACCACCGATCAGGCCCTGGACGTGATCTTCAACGGCACCGGCTGGCTCGGCGCGCGCAAGTCGTACCTGAAGAAGGTCGACGTCAGCAAGTACCCCGGCCTCGACTTCTTCATAAAGAGTGCCGACGAGGCCTCGGTCATGTGGCAGGTCATCGTCGATCCCGTTCAGGCCTTCGTCTCGGATCAGTGGAGCAAGATCCAGGAATCGGTGAACTTCCACAAGACGACGCCGAAGGAGGCAGCCGATCAGCTTCAGAAGGCTGCCGAGACCGAGATGAAGAATCAGTTCCCGAACGGGGTGTAGGCACGGGAGATCCGGTGGCGCGCTCGGCGACGGAACGTGGCGAACTGCTGACCTCGTCTCCAGCCCCGTGCTGCGGGAGCTAGAGTGCTCGGGCTCGCGCCGGGCGGTCCCTGGCCGTCAGCAGGGACCGCCCGGCGCCGGGACAGGCTCCCGGTCTGCCCCTGATCGGTCCGAAGCGTTCCGCGAGCTGCTCGAGCGTATTCGATTCCGCCGTGACGGGCTGTCGCGGCTCCGGAGCCCGATCACCGCCCGAGGCGCCCTGGACCCGACCCGAAGGAGGAATGGCCGTGGCTGTCGACACCGTCCCCTCGCCGGCAACACGACGCTTGCGCCTGAGCATGGGCATGCGCAATCAGCTATACGGGCTGCTCTTCGTGTCGCCGTGGCTGATCGGGCTGCTGGTCTTCACCGCGTATCCGATTCTCGCGTCCTTCTACTACAGCTTCACGCTCTACGACGTGATCAACGCGCCGCAGTGGATCGGCTTGAAGAACTACGTCTTCATGCTCACTCAGGACCCGCAGTTTCCCGTCGTCATCTACAACACGGTCTACATGACCGTGATCGGGCTTCCCCTTGCGATTCTCGTCTCGTTCTTGCTGGCCGCGCTGCTGAATAATCCAATCGCGGCGCGACCGGTGTTCCGAACGATCTTCTTCCTGCCCTCGATCTTCCCCGTCGTCGCCATCGCGATGGTCTGGCTCTGGCTCTATAACCCGAACTATGGACTGATCAACTCGACCCTGGCAGCCTGGGGAGCGCAGGTCATCCCCTGGCTATCCTCGCCCTCGCTGGCGAAGCTGTCGCTGATCCTCATCTACGTCTGGGGCCAGGGAACGACGATCGTGATCTTTCTGGCCGCGTTGCAGGACGTTCCGCGCGAGCTGTACGACGCGGCGAAGGTCGACGGGGCGAACGCCTTTTACCGCTTCGTCAGCGTGACCGTTCCGCTGTGCACGCCGTCGATCCTCTTCGTCCTGATCACCGGGATCATCGGCTGGCTGCAGTACTTCACGCTCCCGTACATCATGACCCAGGGCGGGCCGATGCAGAGCACCAACGTCATCGGGTACTACCTGTACCAGAATGCCTTCCAGTTCTTCAAGATGGGTTACGCGTCGGCACTGTCGTGGGCGCTGTTCATGATCATCGTTCTGTTCACCTTCATCGCGTTCCGATCGTCGGCGCGATGGGTCTACTACGCTGGTGGCTGAGAGGACGAGCGAGATGGCCGAGGTGACGACTGCAATTCGTCCGGCATCCACCGAACGGGCCAGGACCGTTCGGACCAGCGCGATTGTCTGGAAGGTCGTGCTGTACGCGGTGCTGATCATTCTGAGCTTCAGCTTCCTGCTGCCGCTCCTCTGGATGCTTTCGACCTCGCTGAAGGATACCGAGCAGACCTACCACGTCCCGCCGATCTGGATCCCGTGGCCGCTGCGCTTCCAGAACTACCCCGAGGCGATGGTCGCGCAGCCGTTTGGCCTGTTCTTCCTGAATACCATCAAGTACGCGGTCCTCTCCGGCATCGGGGCGGTTCTCTCCTCGTCGGTGGTGGCCTACGGGTTCTCGCGCATCCGGTGGCGGGGACGCGACGTTCTGTTCTTCGTCTGTCTGTGCACGATGATGATCCCGTTCGAGGTCCGGATGATCCCGCTGTACCTGATCTTCCGCAACCTCCACTGGCTGAACAGCTACAAGCCACTGATTATCCCGGCATTCTTCGGCAGCGCCTACTTCATCTTTCTGCTTCGCCAGTTCTTCATGAGCATCCCGCTCGAGCTCTCCGAGGCGGCTCGGATCGACGGGGCTGGCGAGCTGAGCATCTTCTGGCGAATCATCCTGCCCCTGGCGCGGCCGGCCATCGCGGTCGTCGGCCTCTTCCAGTGCATCGACGCCTGGAACGATTTTCTCGGCCCACTGATCTACCTCAATCAGCCGGAGCAGTTTCCGGTGTCGCTGGGACTGCAGCGGTTTCTCGGGCAGTTCGTCGAGAAGCTCGCCTGGCCATACCTCATGGCCGCGAGTACGGTGGTGATTCTACCGGTCGTCGTCGTGTTCTTCTTCGCCCAGCGCACGTTCATCGAGGGGATCGCGATCAGCGGCATCAAGGGATAGGATAGACGTGTCTCTCCGACCGGCGGCCATGCTGGCCGACCCGACCGCCGCGAAACCGTGCCCGGCGAGCACGAGGCCGCGGGATCGCGGGCAGGTTGGGGAAGGAGCGATCGGGCAGATGGCGGTCGGGTTCGCCGGGGCGGTGGCCAGGTTTTCAGATCGCTTGTCTCGGGGGCCGTGGCTCGCGGTGCTCGTCGTCATCGCCCTGAGCATGTCCTTCGCCATCGGCCCGTTACTTCATCCGAGCGCGTTAGGTCCGCCCGCTGGCCCCATCCCTGACCGCTCCACTGCCGGCTACGCCAGCCAGGTGGTCGCGCTCCTCGCCCGATCCGAGGCCTCGATGGCCCGGCTTGACGATGTGCTCGCGGAGCGCGACCGTAACCCGGCGTTGACCGGGAGCGTCGCATGGCAGCAACGCTACGCCCGCGTGGTGAGCGAGCTCCAGGATGAGTATCAGGCGGCGCGGGCGTTGACCCCACCGTCCGGGGAGGTCGAGATCCAGACCTGCCTCGGCGAGGGGCTCCGCCTGACGTCGACCGGCGCGGCGATGCTGCACGACGCCTTTCTGACCGGTGGCCACGGCGCCTACTATCTGAGCGCCCACGGCAACTGGGACCTCCATCTCGGCGTCGAGCAGCTCCAGCGGTGTCGCGCGCTCCTCGCGCAAACGGCGGTAGCTCCGGGCTCCGGTGGTTAGCCCGCTGCGATCGCGCGTGTCGAGCCGCGAAGAACATTCAGGCTCTTTTCAGGTCTCCGCCCGTTCTTTTCAGGTCACGTGCAGGTCCGAGAGATTATGCTCGACCGGAGCCGGGGACCGAGGCGCGGTCGAACATCAAAGAAGATCGGATCCACGGCATCGCTTGACCTGGCGCACGATGGGCTGACGCGGTGGCGCGGCCCGGTACTTAGCGACCCGCGGATCTTGAACACGTCGGCGATCGCTTGACCGCCACTCCTCTCCAACGGCCAGAGACGATCAGGAGGGTGCCATGATGGGCGGTCAGTTCGTACGTCGACGGCGATTCCTCGGGTATTCGTTCGGGACCCTCGTGGGGGCGACGCTCCTCGGCGCCTGCGCGTCCCAGGCAAATGCCGTGGGTTCGGCTGCGAGCTCGTCAGTCGCGCCGATCGGCACTCTTTCTCCCCAGCACGTTTCACTCGTCGTCGTTCCTGCGTCGGCCCGGTCCACGGTGGGCACCGATGGGGCCTACCACGATGCCATCGTGCCGTCGAGCTTCGAGATCCAGGTGGGTCGCCCGGTCTACCTGAGCATCGTCAACTATTGCCCCGCCAACGGAAATATGAGGGGTAGCAATTTGGGAAAATTGGCCCGCAGGGCCAATTTTCCCAAATGCGTCCACCCATCAATTTCTGCTTGACACACCACTATAGCCAGAATCTTCATTCATTCGATGCGCCTGATCTGAACCTGAACATCATCTTGCGTCCGGCGACGACGGGCCCGGGGGGAACGACGAAGCCCTTCACGACCGAGGCGATGTTTGCCGCGTCGAGCCCGGGCGTCTATCGGTGGAGCTGCCACATGCTCTGCGATGGAGACGCGAAGAACTGGTCGATGTACGACGCGGACGGACGCATCGTCGGCCAGGTGGGATTCATGGCGGGAACGATCACCGCCGTCTGAAGGAGCAACGAGGCCGCTACTGGAGCCCTTCCAGGAGGGCCTCGACCGCTGGAAGTACGATCCCGGTGCGGTAGGTCAGAATCGCGTAGACGCCCTCGAGGTGCTGGCGCTGGGCTCGCATCGTCGCTTCGGCCTCCGGTCGCATGCCCAGTCGCTGTGCCCCCTGTCTGAGCGATACCAGGATGCTGAACAGGCGACGCACGCAGGCGATGACCTCGAAAAACTCGACCTGCTCGACGGACGCGCCGGAGAGCCTCTCGTACTCATGAAGGATGGCCTCGCGCATGGGCCAGCCGTCGTACATTCCTTCGAGGAGCAGCGTCCAGCCGAGATCGAAGCGGAAGTCCGTCACCTCGGCGCTGGTCCAGTCGATGACGAACGCCTCGCCCTGCGCGGTGAGGAGCACGTTCTGGGCGTGGTAGTCCCAGTGGACCAGAGCGAGGCGGACGTCGCCGATCCTGGACGCCTGGGCTGTCAGCCACTCGAACGCGGGGTCGAACTGGCCCGGCGCAAGACCATCGACGAGCGCTCGCCCACGCGCCAGCCACCGATCGACGGATTGCTCCGGGCGATCGGCCGCGGCGTCAGAGACGAACTCGTGCCAGTCGAGCGAATGCAGTTCGACGAGCCTCTCGCAGAAGAGTGCGATCAGCTCGCGTTTCCGCGCAAACGGTGGACGACGAAGGATCGGGCCGAGTGGCTCGCCGTCAACGCGGCGCATGATGACGAATGGCCTGCCCAGCGCCAGACCAGTCGTCTCGAGGACGCGAACCTCGGGGACCGGATAGCCGAGATGGAAGAGCCGGTCCATGACCGCGAACTCGCGCTTCGCCTTCAGGACGGCGTCGTCGCCGGGATACACGCGGAGAATCAGGTCTTCGCTCGCCGGTCCGCTGCCGGTTTCGGGCTGAAGGGTAAATGAATAGACCTCGTTCTCCCAGCCGTCGCTGATCTGGGCGAGTCGCAGGACGCGACCGTGGCCCAGCGCGGGGCTTTGCTGGCAGTACGTGTCCAGAGCAGCTTGAAGATCCACCTTCTCCCCACGTGAACAGGCCCTTGTCAGGCGGACTCACCCTGGCTCGGAGTGGCTTCTGACGGGCGAGCCGCCAGTGTCAGGACCGGTCCAGGCGGTAGGACGGGCTGGGAAAGGGCAGGCGGATGCTGGCGCATCGTCGGCCGCCCGTGGCTCAGGCTTCGTCTGGCGCGGGGGCGAGCCTGGTCGTGATCTCGTGGCGCTCGCCGCCCCGCAGGAAGCTCATCCGGATGGTGTGGTCCACCCCGGCGCGCTCCAGGATGCGATGCACGTCGTCGACGCTGGAGACCGGTGAGCCGTCCACCGCGACGATCGTGTCGCCGGGACGAATGCCACCGCGGTCGGCCGGGCTGTTCGGCATGACCTGGATCACGCCGATGCCGAATGGCACGTCGAGGCGGTTCTCACGCGCGATCCGAGGGTGGATCGGGCGTCGCTCGGCGGCGATCCCGAGGTAAGCGCGCTCCACCCGGCCCTGGCGAATCAGCAGCCCGACGACCCAGCGCACCGTGTTCGCCGGCACGGCGAAGCAGATGCCCTGGGCCCCCTGGATGATCGCGGTGTTGATGCCAACGACCTGACCGCGCGAGTCGACGAGTGGCCCACCGGAATTTCCGGGATTGAGCGCCGCGTCGGTCTGGATGATGTTTTCGATCAATCGGCCACTCTGGCTCCTCAGCGAGCGGCCGAGGGCTGAGACGACGCCGGTCGTGACCGTCGCCTGGAAGCCGAGCGGGTTGCCGATAGCGATGACGAGCTGGCCGGTGCGCAGGCGATCCGAGTCGCCCAGCGTCGCGGTGGGCAGACCGGACGCGTCGACGCGGATCACGGCGAGGTCGGTGGCCGGATCGTCGCCGATCAGCCGCGCTGGGAGGGTCCGGCCATCGGCGAGTGTCACCTCCAGACGCGTGGCATTGTGAATAACGTGGCTGTTGGTCACGATGTAGCCGTCGGGCGCGACGATCACGCCGGAGCCGCCGGCCGGTCGTTCGAACTCCATGGGACCGCGTGGCGTCCGTGCCGTGCCCCGGTGCAGCGCCGAGATGTTGACAACCGCTGGTCCCACCTTGTCGACGGCGGTCACCACGGCGCGCGAGTAGGCGTCGAGAAGCTCGTCGGATTCGTTCGCGTCGCCGGGGCTTCCCGGGGCACCGCTGTTGGCAGACGGGTTCGCGATCCAGGAGAGCGACTCGAACCCGCTGCCTTCTCTCTCGTTCATTGAGCTCCGCCGAAGTCTGCCCGGGAATCCCCCGGGCAGCTTTGAGTAATGTTGCCAGGAGAAAAATAGAAAAGATGGCGCCATCATGATAGCTGCTGCTGGCCGCGACATCAAGGCAGGTCTTCGGGGTGGTCGCCCGGCGGCGGGAGACGCCGGCCGGTCACCCGACGTACCGGTGACCCGTTGATCGGCAGTTTGTTCTGCCTGACACGGGGTCTGGCCCCGTGCGTCGTGATCCGCCCGGGTGCATGACGGAGCAGCCGCCACTGCCACTCTTGCGCCCCGGGTGGTTCACCCGTCGAGGCTTTCTTCCTTCTGGATCAGGCGTCGATGGACGGTGCCTTCCCGTACTCCTCGTCGGTGACCTGGGGTCCCCACGTCGCGGCGCTACCGCCCTCGGGAACGTCGTGCAGCGCGAGGTGGGTCATGAAGCGCGTCGGCGCGGCACCGTGCCAGTGCCACTCCTCCGGCTCGAAGAACACCCGGTCGCCTGGGCGGATCACCTCGATCGGTCCACCGCGCCGCTGGCACAGGCCGATGCCCTCGACAACGTAGATCGTCTGGCCGTTCGGGTGGGCGTGCCAGGCCGTGCGGGCGCCGGGCGTGAAGTGGACCATGCTCGCGCCCAGGCGCGATCGGCCGGACGGGGTGGCGACCTGGTCGACGTAGACGGTGCCGGTGAACCACTGGCGCGATCCCACCGTGGTCTGTCCGGTGCTATTCCTGGTGATCTGCATCCTTGTCCTCCGGTGAAGCAGAAGAGTCGCCGAGCGATGAACCACGCCTGCTTGCAGCCTCGGCGGCTGCACCCCCGATCCTCCGCTTTCTCGGGGCTGGCTGAATCAGGATTCTCCGGCGGACGGACGGCACTTCACGCGCTGGCCGGGAGCTCGATCACCACCGGCAGGGCGGTTCGTCCCCACTCGTCGAGGTCGCCCTCGATCCGGCTGTATTTGGCGACCAGCAGCGCGCGGGCAAGCCGATCTTCGGCTGTCCCCGCCTCGAGGACGCGGGCAACGCCGACGCGGACCTCGCCTCCCAGCTCGACCGTGACGCGGGGATTCGCCCGGAGGTTACGCACCCAGTCAGCCCGATCGCGGCCACCGGCGAGCAGATACAGCCGGCCATGGTGCGCGGCGAACCAGATCTCGATGCGGTGGGGACGACCGGTGCGCCGCCCGATGGTCGTCAGGTAGAGAAACGGCTCATTCGCCCACCTCGGCGATTCGTCCACTGCTCCACCTCCTCGGGGCATCGGGTCTCCCGTATCGTGATCTGCGGGGCGGCGTGCCCGATCTCGCGGAGGCCGCCGGTCGCGAGCTCGACGGCGGCCGCGGCGAGATTGTCTTCGCGGCGATCCAGCTTCCGGGTGTCGGGAATCGGAACGATCCACCCCGAATCAGGTTCGTCAGCACTACGTCAAGGTGGCTGCTAGACCGAGCCGGGCGCAGCTCCAGAAGCAACCGCGGCTTCAAGAGGCTCGCCGGCTGCTGCTGGGCGGAGCCCCCGGCGCCGCGCGTGCTGGCTGCCGGATGGGGCACCGTGATGCCCTCCGCTCGAGCCGCGCGTCATACGAGCCTCCTCGGCGTCCCTCCGAGGCGCATTCTGCAACGGTCACCGGGTAGCGTCGTCAGGCGCGGTACCGGTCCCTGAGCGCGAGCATTCTCGCGTCGAGCGTGGGAGCGAAACGTCCCTCTGGGCTCGACACGCGCGCCGGCCCGGGGGCCGGAGCCGGGCGGGACGCCGTGGCCAGCTCAGCGCTGCTTGCGCCACGCCTCGTATTCGGCAAGCGTCTTCGCGTCGGGCGGGTAAACGCCAATAATGCTCGCGCCCGCCCGGACCTTCTCCATGATAAACTCCTCGCGGCGTTCCTGGGCGACCGCTTCCTCGGCGACCTCGGCGGCGAGGTGGCGCGGAATCACGACCACGCCCTCGTCGTCGCCCACGATCACGTCGCCCGGGAAGACGGCCACGCCCCCGCAGGCGATCGGGAGCTGAATGTCGGTCGGATGATGGATCGTCTTGTTCGTCGCGGCGTGCGCCGCGCGGGCGTACGCGGGCAGTCCAGAGGCGGCGATCTCGGGTGAATCGCGGAACGCGCCGTCGGTGACCACGCCCGCCGCCCCGCGCAGCTTCATCCGCGTCGCCAGGATCGCTCCCATGCTCCCGGCGCGCACGTCGCCACGCGCGTCGATGACCAGCACGTCGTGGGGACCAACGCTCTCGACGGCGATTCGCTGCGGATCAGTCAGGTTGTCGACGACGCCAGTCTGGTCGAGATCCTCGCGCGCGGGGATGTAGCGCAGGGTGAAGGCCTGGCCAACCATACGCGTCCTCGGGGCGAGCGGGCGAACGCCGGTCATGAAGGTGTTGCGCAGGCCGCGCCGGGCCAGCACCGACGTCAGCGTCGCGGTGCTCGGGATCCGTAGCTGCTCGAAGATCTCGGGCGCGACCGAAACGGGCTGAGACATGTCGAAGCTCCTCCATCAGCTGGGAAACGGTGCCCCCACACCCGACCTGAACGATCTGCTCCTCGTGCATGGCGCTCGGCGCTTCACGCCTTGCGCATCACGTTTTTCGCATCGCTCACCGCGGTCGGAGGTAGTCCTTTTTCACGACCGGACGCAGAACCTCCGGTACCTTGACCGAACCGTCTTTCTGCTGGTAGCTGTCGAGAATCGCGATCAGCATGCGCCCCATCGCGCACCCAGTATCGTTCACGGTGTGGCAGAAATGGACCGCGCCGTCGGTCGCGCGGTAGCGAATGTTGAGGCGTCGCGCCTGATAGTCGGTCGTGTTGGTATCGGTCATGACTTCCATGAATTCTCGCGTGCCGCACAGCCAGACCTCCACGTCGCGCTGGCGGTGGGTGGCCAGGTAGCCCGCGTCGGCGTCGCACTTCTCGACGACGTGGTAGGGGAGCTCGAGCGCCTGGAGCAGCCACTCGTTGATCGCCCGGAACTCCTCGTAGATGGCCTCGGACTGGTCGGGCGTGCAGACGGCGTTCATCTCGATCTTGTCGAACTGGTGGACGCGCCTGATTCCCCTCACGTCCTTCCCCCACGAGCCGGCCTCGGATCGGAAGCAGGGCGTCGCCGCGAAGAGCCTGATCGGCAGGTCAGCCTCGGCCAGGATTCGATCCATGAAATAGCTGAAGTTTGCCGGCTCGGACGAGCCGACGAGGTAGAGCTGGGCATTCTCTTCGACGTTGTGGGTCGCGATGGCGTAGACCTGGTCGCGTCCCTCCGGAAAGTGCGACGTCCCGTAGAGCGAGCGCTCGCGAACCAGGAGCGGCGGGATGATCGGCTGAAAGCCCAGGTGGAGCAGATGGTCGACCAAGAGCTGGTGCAGGGCGATCTGGAGTAGCGCTACGTCGCCGAGGATGTACGCAAAGCGGGAGCCGGCGACCTTCGCCCCCTGGGTCGTATCGATGCCACCCAGCCGCTCGCCTAGCGTGGCGTAATCCAGCGGCGTGAAGTCTGGATCGTCGGCGTGGCAGGGCGTTCGAGGCATCAGCGGCGCGGTGTGGGCACCCTTTCCGAGCTGGTTGGGATCGAGATAGCCCGTTCCGGGAATCCAGGCGCACTCTTCGACGTTGTCGGCGTCGCTCGATCCCTCGGGCATCGCCGGATGCGGCCAGTTGGGAAACCAGTCCAGGATTGCCTGCCACTCCCGGGCGATCGCGGCGAGCTGCTCTTCAAGCGCTCGCGTTTGCTCCCGGATCTCCTGCCCACGTGCGCGCGCCGCGGCCGGATCAGACCGACCAAGCTGGGCGAGGCGATTTTTCTCGGCATTCAGCTCGTCCAGCGATGCCTGGATCTGGCGGCGCGTGGCGTCGAGAGCCAGCCAGCGATCGAGGTCAGCCTTCGTCGGATCGACGCGTCGGCGCCGAATCGCCGCGCGGAGCTCGTCCGGATTCGCGCGAATGCGTCTGACGTCGAGCACGCGGTGAAGCTTCCTTTCTATTCTGCGTATCGCTGCGCGCGTCTGGAGTACCTTGCTTCGTCCGCGACGATGCCGGCTCGAGCCGGAAGCTCTCCCGGCCCCGTCCCTCGCGGCGAACGCAGCGGTGTGTGCCCAGACTACCAGCACCGCGGGACCGACGTCAAGGACGATCGAGACGAGGCGCCTGCCTTGACGTCGAGCGTTTCGAGCCCAATAATCGTCAGCGTCGATTGTCTCTTGGCCCTCGATGTTCGCATGGTGAAGGGAGTGCCTGCGATGGCGACAGAAACCGGCGTCAATCGCTTCCTCGCGGCCGACTCGCGGACGGCACGCCTGTATGAAGAGGCGTCGCGCTACATCCCTGGCGGTACCTCGCGGTTACACTACTATTTCCGTCCATATCCGATCTACGCGCGGTCGGGCGCCGGGTGTCGCGTCGTCGACGTCGAAGGCGTGGAGCGTACCGATTTTCTGAACAATATGACCGCGCTGATCCACGGTCACGCGAATCCCGCGATCAATCGGGCCATCGCCGAGCAGCTCGAGCGGGGGACGGCCTTCTCCGAGCCGGCCGAGCCCGAGCTGGCCCTGGCGAAGCTGCTGATTGGGCGGGTACCGACACTCGAGCAGATTCGGTTCGCGAACTCGGGCACCGAAGCGGTGATGATGGCGATCAAGCTGGCCCGCGCCTTTACCGGACGGAGCCGGATCGCCAAGTTCGAAGGCTTCTATCACGGCTACTACGACTACGTTCAGGTCAGCTATAGCTCGACGCCCGAAACCTGGGGAGATCCCGACGCGCCGGCCAGCGTGCCCAGCTCTGGGGGCCTGGCCGACTCCGTCGTCGACGACGTTCTGGTTCTGCCGTTCAACAATCGCGCCGCGGTCGAGCGGCTGCTGGAGCAGCACGGACAGTCGATCGCCGCGCTGATCGTGGATCCGCTCTCGAACCGCTGTGGCTTCCCCCGACCGGCCGAGGGCTTCTATGCATTCTTGCGCGAGATCACCCGGGCGCACGGCATCGTCCTGATCTTCGACGAGGTGATCAGCTTTCGGATTGGCTACCACGGTGCGCAGGGAAAGTATGGCGGAGAGCCTGATCTCACCGCGTTCGGCAAGATCATCGGCGGCGGACTGCCGGTCGGCGCCGTCGGAGGGCGCGCCGAGATCATGGCGCTGCTCGATCCGTCACGCGGCGATCCGAAAGTGGCCTCGGGCGGTACATTTAGTGGGAATCCGCTCACGATGGTCGCCGGGCTGGCGGCGATGGAGCAGATGACGCCGGAGGCCTACGCGCGGCTCGACGCGCTCGGCGAGCGGCTGCGTCGGCGGGCGAACGCGGCGTTCGAGGCCGCGGGTGAGCCGGGTCAGCTCACCGGCGACGGCTCGCTCTTCCGAATTTTGCTGACCTCCGAGCCAATTGTCGACTACCGCGGCTCGCAGCGTGGGAAAGCGTCCGCGGAGCGGATGGCGCGGCTTCACCTCAACCTGCTGGACGAAGGGATCATCGTCTCGCGCGACGGGCTCGGCTGCCTCTCGACCCCGATGGGCGAGGAGGAGGTCGATCAGTTCGTCAGAGCGCTGGAGCGGTCGCTGCGCAAGCTCGGCCCACGAGGCTGACGCGCGGGCAGCTTCCCCCGCTCCGCCGCGGCGGTTCAAGAGGGGGCCGCACGATCTGGCCACCGGGATGGACCGATCCAGGCGGTGGAATGTCCCCTGAGACACAGACTGATTGACGAAAACCAAACATTATTCATAGAATACGAGCACGACGATTCTGACCGACGAAAATCCAAGGAGAACATGATGTCCGGAGTCCCCCGCCTCCCTCGTCGAAAGTTCCTCGCGTTGAGCGCCGGATTTGGTTCGGCCGCGGTTCTCGCCGCCTGTAGCTCGTCGGCTCCGGCCTCGCCGACAGCCGCTCCGGCCGCGACGGCTCCTCCGGCTGCGCCGACCGCGACGACCGCTCCGACTCCGGTCGTCCAGGCTGCCGCTCCGGCGACGCCCGCGCCGCAGGCTGCCGCGCCAACTCCCGCGCCGACGACCGCGACGACGAACTTCAAAGAAGCGCCGATGCTCGCCGACCTCGTGAAGGCGGGCAAGCTGCCACCGGTAGAGAAGCGACTGCCGGATCCCGAAGACGTCATGGTCGTCAAGCCGCTCAACGAGATTGGCCAGTACGGCGGCACCTGGAATATGTCCTTCACCGGACCGGCCGACTTCCACGCCTTCGATCGCAACACTTACGAGCCAATGCTTCGCTGGCCGGCCGACCTGCGCAACCCGATCGAGTCGGGCGTCGCGAAAAAGTGGGAATGGAGCGACAACAACACGACGCTCACGCTCTATCTGCGCAAGGGCATGAAGTGGTCCGACGGCGAGCCGTTCACCGCGGACGACATCCTCTTCTGGTGGAACGACATCGAGCTCGATACGAACCTCACGCCGGCCCCGCACGCCGAGTACGTGATCAACGGCAAGCCGATGCAGGTGGAGAAGGTCGACGACTACACCGTCAAGCTCCATTACGGCGGGCCGAACGGGCTGGCTCTGCGCATGCTCGCGTTCCACGGTGGTCAGTGGCCGACGGCCTTCGAGAAGTTCGGCTTCTACGCGCCGCAGCACTATCTCAAGCAGTTCCACCCGAAGTACAACAAGAGCTCCGATTACAAGACCTTCGCGGCGAAGGCCGACGACCTGAATCCCGACCGTCCGTCGCTCTGGCCGTGGCGCATCGTCGAGTGGAAGCCGAACGAGAACAAGCTCGTTGCCGAGCGCAACCCCTACTACTGGAAGGTCGATCCAGAAGGCAACCAGTACCCCTACATCGACACGATCTACATGCACCTGGTCGCCAACTCCGAGGTGACCAACCTGATGGCTGCCAACGGGCAGCTCGACTTCCAGTTCCGGGGCATCGACGTCGCCAAGTACTCGGTCCTGTCTGACAACGCCAGCAAGAACAACTTCCACCTCCTGAAGTGGCCCGCCGCCGACGGAAGCGAGCTCGCCTTCTTCCCGAACCAGACGATCGATGACAAGGATCTGCAGGCCGCCTTCCGCGACAAGCGATTCCGCCAGGCGCTCTCGCTGGCGATCAACCGCGATCAGATCAATCAGGTCAGCTACCTCGGCCTGGGCGTGCCGCGCGCCGCCACCGTCCTGCCGCAGTCGCCCTACTTCACCGAGGGCATCGACAAGCTCTACGCGACCTACGATCCGAAGCAGGCGGAGCAGCTCCTCGACGACATGGGGCTGAAGAAGGGCAGTGACGGCATCCGCCGGTTCCAGAATGGGAAGCCGGTGGCGTTCCTCGTCGAGACCTCGACCGTGGCCGGTGCTGGCCTGGACGCGATTCAGCTTGTCGTCAAGGACTGGCAGGCGATCGGGCTGAAGGTCGATCTCAAGACGATGGATCGCTCGCTCTACTGGCCGCGGGCGATCGGTAACCAGGTCCAGATGGCGACCTGGGGCATCGACCGTGGCCTGGAGCCGATGGTCGATCCGATCTATCAGATTCCCTTCGACAATCGGAGCTGGTTCGCACCGCAGTGGGGTGTCTGGTACAACACCGGCGGCAAGCAGGGCGAGAAGCCCGAGGGCGACGCGGCGAAGGTCCAGGAGCTCTACGACCAGTTCAAGAGCACCGTCGACGGCGCCAAGCAGGTCGAGATCGGCCAGCAGATCTGCAAGCTGGCGGCCGAGAATGTCTTTGCCATCGGGACGGTGGGCATGGTGCCGTCCATCGTGGTGGTCAAGAACAACTTTATGAACGTCCCGGACAGCGCCGTGACCGACTGGATCATGTTCAGCCCGAACAACCTGAACCCGTTCCAGTTCTATTTCAAGAAGGGATAGGGACTCGTAGCTGAACGTCAGGGGCGGCGGCGCGCCGGTCGCAACGACGGCGTGCCCGACCCTGAGCCCATCACCCTGACCCGATCAGGTGTTCTTCGATGCTTGCCTACGTGCTTCGCCGCGTCGTCGTGATGATCCCGACGCTGATCGTCGCCTCGATGCTGATCTTTGCGATCATTCGATTGCCGCCAGCCGACTTCGTCACGACGCTCGTCGCCCAGGCAGCGCAGTCTGGCAGCTCGTCCGACCAGGCGAGCATGGCGGCGCTGCGCCACCAGTACGGGCTGGATCAGCCACTTTACGTCCAGTATGCCCGCTGGATCGGTGGGCTCCTGCACGGCGACCTCGGCTACTCGTTCGAGTGGCAGCGCCCGGTCGGGCCGCTGATCCAGGCACAGCTCGTCTACACGGTGATCCTGTCGCTGATGTCGATGCTCTTCATGTGGATCGTCGCACTGCCCATCGGCATCTACTCGGCGACACACCAGTACTCGATCCTCGACCACGTCCTGACGTTCATCGGCTTCCTGGGGCTTTCGGTGCCAGACTTCATGCTGGGGCTGATCTACCTGTTCGTCGCCGCGTTCTACTTCCACCAGCCGGTTGGCGGTCTCTTCTCCCCGGGCATGGAGAACGCCCCGTGGAGCCTCGCCAAGGCGCTGGACCTTTTCAACCACCTGATCTGGCCGACGATCATCCTCGGCCTCGGCGGAACGGCGCAGCTCATCCGCATCATGCGGGGCAACCTGCTCGACATCCTCGGTCAGCAGTTCATCACCACGGCCCGCGCGAAGGGCCTGCGCGAGTCGATCGTGATCAACAAGTACGCGGTGCGCGTCGCGATCAATCCGCTGATCTCGGTGATGGGGATGCAGATCCCCAGCCTGATCTCTGGTGCGACGATCCTGGGCATCGTCCTGTCGATCCCGACGATTGGTCCGCTGCTGCTGCGAAGCCTGATCGACGTGGATATGTACCTGGCTGGCTCGATCCTGCTCTTCGCGGTCGCGCTGCTGATGATCGGCAACCTGGTGGCGGACGTGTGCCTGGCGTGGGTCGATCCAAGGATCCGCTATCAGTGAGATTGTTTGGATTCGGCCAGATGTCGTGCTACCCGAGGATACACCCGTGAGCGTGCCCGAGAGTCCGCGTCTTCTCCTCCGCTCGCCGGAGCTGAACGTCCCTGCCGAGGCGGATCTTGCCGACGAGGTGGCAACCGGAGACGAGAAGCGCTACATGGTCTCCCAGTGGCGCCTGATCGGTCGACGCTTCGTTCGGAACCGGGCGGCGCTCGTCGGCGGCGTGATCATTCTGATCTTCTACCTGACCGCCGCGTTCGCCAACTTCCTGGCGCCGTACTCGCTCGAGAATCGCTTCTTCCAGTATCTCTACGCGCCGCCGCAGGGAATCCACCTGATCCACGACGGTCGGATCCAGCCGTACGTGTACGCGATCAAGGTGACGATCAACCCGAAGGATCTGCGCAAGGTCTACACCGTCGATACCTCGCGGGTGATCCCGCTGCACTTCTTCGTGCACGCCGAGCCGTACCGTCTCTTTGGTCTGATTCCGACCGACATCCATCTTTTTGGCGTCGAGGACCGCTCGGCCGCGGTGCTGCTGCTCGGGACCGACCGCCAGGGGCGAGACATGTTCTCGCGTATTCTCATCGGTAGCCAGATCTCCCTGACGGTGGGCTTGCTTGGCGTCTTTCTCAGTCTGTTCTTCGGGACGGTTATCGGCGTTGCCTCCGGCTACTTCGGAGGCTGGTTCGACGACGTCATCCAGCGGGTGATCGAGCTGATTCGCTCGTTCCCGACGATTCCGCTCTGGATGGGGCTATCGGCCGCCCTACCGCCGCACTGGCCGCCCCTGCTGACCTACTTCGGGATCACGATCATTCTTTCGTTCATCGGCTGGACCTGGCTGGCGAGGCAGCTGCGCGGCAAGGTGCTGGCGCTTCGGGAGGAAGGCTACGTGCAGGCGGCCGAGCTCGCTGGCGCAAGCTATAGCTGGGTGATCTTCCGTCACCTGATCCCGGCGACGCTCTCGCACATTATCGTGGTCGCGACGCTGGCGCTCCCGAACATGATCCTGGCCGAGACCGCACTGAGCTTTCTGGGGCTGGGTATTCGCCCACCGTTGACGAGCTGGGGCGTGCTGCTCCAGGAAGCTCAGAACATCGAGACGCTCGCGAACTATCCGTGGCTGCTCTCGCCGCTCTTCTTCATCGCCGTGGCGGTACTGGCGTTCAACTTCCTGGGCGACGGCCTCCGCGACGCCTCGGATCCGTACACGGTGTCGTGAATGGCGAGTGACGCGGTATTCGGTTCCATCGCGGAATACAGACGATGACTGGCGAACTCCTCAAGATTGAAGGGCTGAAAACCCACTTCTTCACGTCGGATGGCGTCGTGCGAGCGGTCGACGACGTCTCGCTCGAGATCCAGCCCCGCGAGACGCTCGGGCTGGTCGGCGAGTCGGGCTGCGGGAAGAGCGTGACGGCGTACTCGATCATGCGACTGCTGCCCAAAAGCAGCAGGATCGTGCAGGGCAAAATCCTCTTTCGGCGTCGTGGGCAGGATCAGCCGATCGATCTGGCACAGACCGACCCATCGGGAGATCTGATTCGCGAGATTCGTGGCAATGAGATCGCGATGGTCTTCCAGGAGCCGATGACCTCGCTCTCGCCCGTCCACACGATCGGCGATCAGATCGGCGAGGCGATCAAGATTCACCAGCACGTCTCCGATGGCGAGGCGCGGGTCCGAGCCGTCGACATTCTGGAGAGGGTCGGTTTTCCCGGGGCCCGGCAGCGGCTGGATAACTACCCGCACCAGCTCTCCGGCGGACTGCGGCAGCGCGCGATGATCGCGATGGCCCTGAGCTGCAATCCGTCGCTCCTGATCGCCGACGAGCCGACGACGGCGCTGGACGTGACGATCCAGGCGCAGATTCTCGAGCTGATGAAGACGTTGCAGCGCCAGTTCCAGATGGCGATCTTGCTGATCACCCATAACCTCGGCGTGATCGCCGAGATGGCCGATCGCGTCGCGGTCATGTACATGGGCAAGGTGGTCGAGAGCGGCGATACGCGCACGATCTTTCACCGCCCGCTGCATCCGTACACTGTCGGCCTGCTGCGCTCGACACCGCGGCTCGGCGCGAGCGCTCACGAGAATCTGACGCCGATTCCGGGCAGCGTTCCCGATCCTTTCTCGATCCCGGTTGGCTGCGCCTTCTACCCTCGCTGCCGCGCGCCCAAGCGGGAGTCCTGCCGCGCGCCGGGCGGGGTGCCGCTGATCGAGGTCGAGCCGGGACACTTCGTCCGCTGTACGCTGTACGAGTGATGAGTGATGAGTGATGAGGCCCGATCCCTCTACGCCGGGTGGTCGTTCCGCGATCCCCTGTCGCCCGTCACGGATTATCTGACGCCGATCAGGGGTTCTGGATGAGCGACGACCGACCGGTGCTCCTCGAGGCGACGGGCCTCAAGAAGTATTTTCCGATCCAGCGTGGTTTCTTCCGCAGAACCGTGGGCTACGTGCGCGCGGTCGATGGCGTCGATCTGGTCATCCACGAAGGAGAGACGCTCGGGCTGGTCGGGGAGTCCGGATCGGGAAAGACGACCGTCGGGCGGCTGATCCTCCGCGCCACGGACGTCACCGAGGGGACCATCCGCTTCCACCGTGATGGGCAGGTCCTGGACCTCACCCGGGTGCCGCGCTCCCAGCTCAGAGAATACCGGCGCGAGACCTCGGTGATCTTTCAGGATCCGTTCTCCTCGCTCGACCCGCGCATGACTGTGCTGGATATCGTTGGCGAGCCGCTCCGGATCCACGGGATCGCGAGCGGAGACGAGCTACGTCGCCGCGTGCGCGAGCTGCTCCAGCTCGTCGGGCTCCGCGTTCAGCACATGAACCGCTATCCCTACGCGTTCAGCGGCGGGCAGCGTCAGCGGATCGGCATCGCGCGGGCGCTCGCGCTGCGTCCGCGGCTGATCGTCGCCGACGAGCCGGTGTCGGCCCTCGACGTGTCGATCCAGGCGCAGGTGCTGAATCTGCTGCGCTCGCTCCAGCAGCAGTTCAACCTCGCTTACCTGTTCATCTCGCACGATCTCGCGGTGGTCTCTCACGTCAGCCAGCGCGTGGCGGTCATGTACCTGGGGAGCATCGTCGAGACCGCGCCGGTCGACGCGCTCTACAGCACGCCTCGGCACCCATACACCGAGGCGCTCCTGTCGGCGATTCCCAAGTCCGATCCGGACGAGACCCGCTCGCGGATCATCCTGCCCGGCGACATCCCGAATCCGGCCGATCCCCCGACGGGCTGTCGGTTCCACCCGCGCTGCCGCTACGCGCGAGACATCTGCCGTGCCGAGCGCCCGGTGCTGCGGGAGATCGCGCCACGGCACCAGGTTGCCTGCCACCTGGCTGACGAGCTGAGGCTGACGGGCGTGGCGGCACCGGCGGGCGCGCAAAACGCCCACGGCATCGAGCAGACAGGCTGAGCTGCCGGGGAGGCGGCGACCTCCCTCTCCTTCTGGGAGAGGGCCGGGGTGAGGGCGTGAATCCGCGGCGCACGATCTGCGACCCTCACCCTTACCCTCTCCCAAGGGGAGAGGGGATTGAGAGGCTGCCGGTTTATTCATCCTGCCCGGTGCTCTAGCCTGACGAATCGCGATGCCGTCTCGGCCCGCGCGTGGGCCAGGGGACTCTGGAATAGCCCGTGCTGGGCCCGGGGTTCCCCGCCGCGGCTCGGAGTGACGCGGGCGGCGGGTCGCCGATCCTCCATCCGGACGCCGTCTCGAGCCACCCGGCGTCCCGCGCGGCGATGCGGCGCCGGGTAGCGGGGCTACGATGGATTCTCGCGGAGATACTGCTCGATCGCCTGGGTGTAGGCGGAGGCGATCAGGTCCTGGATGTCGGCCCGAGCAGCCGCCGTCGCCTCGGCAGGATTCGTCAGGAAGAGCGACTCGCTCAGCGCACCAGGCATCTTGCTCGGGCGCAGCACCCCCGGCTCGCCCGGGCCCAGCACGACCAGGTGGTGGTACCCTATGCCCAGGGTGCCGAAGCGATCGGTCACGAGCTCCAGGTCGTCGACGACGCCACGGTCGGGGGTATCCCAGCCCTGCGCCCGAAACCCGCGGATGAGGCTCGTCTGGATGAGCTCCGCGAAGTGCTCGCTGCGCGAGGCGAACGGACGCGACGAGTCGTAGAAGGTCACGGTCCCGCGCTCGGAGGGATCGTCGAATGCGTTCAGGTGAATGCTCAGAAGAACGCGCGCGCCGCTGGCATTGGCACGGTCGACGCGGCGCTGGAGATCGTTGAGAACGCCCTCGGGCGAGAGCATCGACCCATCGGCGGTGTAGTCGGCAGCCGTCGCCCCGGGGAGGGTATCGCTCGTCCGAGACAGGGCCACGCTGATCCCATCGTGGCGGAGGCGCGCGGCCGTGCGCAGCGCGATCGCGAGCGTGACGGTCTTCTCGTCGACCTCGGTTCCATCGTCGGTCGTGCCAATGGCGCCGGTATCGACACCGCCGTGTCCGGGGTCCAGGAAGACCTGCACCGGCGTCGGCGTGGCGGGC
>CADDYW010000025.1 GCA_902810745.1 Chloroflexota bacterium
ATCCGTACCCTCCGAACGGTCCTCAGGCGTTTAGCCGCCTGATCCTGCTCGAAGGGTACTTTCCTTTTCCTCTTCTGTCATCCCTCACCCTCGCCCGCCTGCTTCACTTTTCTGGGCCGCACCCTGCCCAGGCGCCCCACCAGACCCACCAGCTTCCGTAGAGCCCGAGGTGCAGGGCGATCACCGCGCCGAGGAGTGCCGAGAAGGTCGGGAAGCGTCGGACGAAGGAGCCGGCCCAGAACGGCAGCAGCATGAACAATGGCGTGTACACGAAGATGCTCTTGCCCGGTGAGAACAGGAACCCGGAGACGCCAACCCAGATCGGCGTGGAAAAGCTTTCCCAGTGGGCGTAGCCGCTGGCCAGCGGATCGCCGAAGCGGGCAAGGTCGTAGAGCGCCAGCAGCACCGCCACCGGCGCGGCTCCAACACCGAACCACCACAAGGCGCGAGCGGTAGCGGCCAGCTGGCTGGAGCCCGAAGCGGTCATCGTGGAGCGCCAGGCGTGTGACCTGCCCGTGGTCCCTCGGCTGGTAGGGACCGGCATTGTCTCGTGGAGGGGCGAGCAACCTGGGAGCGCGGGCGTCTCGCCCGCCCGGTCATCCAGACGGCCCGACCCAGATGCCGTCCCGACGCGGGCCCAATTTGCTCCGGCACGTCGCGCATGTAACCTGCTGACCAGCGCCGGGGTGGTCTCCGAGTGACGTGGTGGCCCGCTATCCCCGCTTGAATCGACGGCGCTGCTGCCCTTCGGTGGCGCGGCGAGCAGCGCCGAAAGGGCGAGGTAGACCGGGACCGGGCTGAGAAGCACCACGTTCACGTACTTGGCCGCGACCGCCGCGCCAAAGGCGAAGCCGGCGAGCACCAGCCACGCGGCGCGCCGCGTCGTCGCCGCGGCGTAGGCAGAGAAGATCGTCGCGATCACGCACAGAGTGATCGTCGGCTCGGCGAAGTAGCGCTTCGAGTGGACCCAGAGCGGAGTGCCGAAGGCGACGACGGCAACGATGGCCAGCCCGACGAGTGGTCCAAAGCCCATGCGCCGAACGAGCAGGAAAAGTAGTGCCATCGACAGCGCCGTCGCGAGGTGATTGAGCAGCAGAACGGTATCGACCGCGCCGATCGGTAGCCGCTGGGCGAGCCAGAACAGCGGGACCGACAGCACCGCCTGGAGCGGCCCGTACTTCGAGTAGCGATGCCCGCCCAGGCCGAACTCCTCCGGATTCGGCCCGACCGTCGACACCTGGTCGATCGAGAAGATCTGCCACTTCGCCAGGCTCTGGGCGAGGCCGAAGTCGATCATTTCGTCGGCGGTCGGAGGGAGCGTGCGACTGTATCCGATGAAGTAGACCGAGAAGATAAGCAGGAAGATCGCCGTGGCCCGCGCGAGGTCCGCGGCGGCCGACGCGCGAGTGTCCTTGTCGGGCGACTTCAACGCTCTGCTGTCACCTCACCGGGGCAGTTCGTCGGGACCAGGTCCCCATTCTACACCACGCGCCGTCCCTGCTGCCAGGGACACGAGGGCCTCAGGTCTACCGCAGAATCGTAGGAGGCATTCCTGGGCCTCACCCCCGGCCCCTCTCCATCGGAGGGAGCGTATCGGGATCCCAACGCTTCTGCGGTAGACCCGGCTGGGAACTGCACGAAGCACCTCGAATTTTGCGAGGTGAGGCGTCCACGAATGTCGAGATGCTTCGTACGCCGCAGCCGCCCATCGCGCAGCGGGAGCACGCCCCGCTCTGCCCTCACTCAAGGGCAAAGCGGGGCGGCCGTGAGCGCGTCAGCGGCTGATCGTGTAGCTGATCGTCGGCGACGGGTTGTAGTTGGCGATCTGGATCAGGACCGGTCCAGCCGTCGTCGAGGAGTAGCTGACCGTCAGCTGGCCAAGCGTCGCCGCCTGGGTACCCTGCACGCTGGTCAGCGTGTTGCCGTTCTGATAGACATTCACAAAGATCGCGTTCGCGACGTCAGCGCCCGCGGGCGAGAAGCTCAGCGTCACGCTCTGGGTGGACCCATCGCCGGGGTAGTCGACGGTGTAGTAGACGAACGAGCCGGCCGGGTTCCCCGGAAGCGTTCCCGACGACGAGGTCGTCAGCTTGATCGGATTGCTCGCGGACGAGCCCGCTTTCGTCGGCGTCGGCGTGGCCGTGGGCGCCGCGCTGGTGGTTGGCGCCAGGGTCGTCACGCCAGACAGGCTCAGGCTGAATGAGACGGTCGCGCCCTGCTGGTAGTTGTAGACCTGGACGAGGACCGGGCCGGGCGTCGTCGACGAGAACGTCACCGAGTTGGTCCCGGCGGGCGAACCCAGGGCGTTCATCGTCGCCAGCAGCGTACCGCTCTGGTAGACGTTGACGCCGACGGCGTTGTCAACTGCCGGGTCGGTCGAGTTGACGTTGATCGTGATCGTTCCGACGCTCCCATCGCCCGGGTAGCTGAAGGTGAAGTATTCGAAGCTACCGGCGGCGCTGCCGGTCAGACTGCCGGTGGCGGGCGAAGAGGTCGAGAGGGCGATCGCGGTCGCGGCCGTTTTGCCGTCCGCGGTCGCGGCAAACGTCGAGGCGACGACGCCCAGGGCAAGTAGTACTCCCGCGCCAATGCGAAGAATCCAGTTCATCCCGTGGTCTCCTTTCAGATTCCCCCAGCTCTGGAGGTGCCTTATCACGTCGTCCGACCAGGGTGCCGAAGCAACCGTGCCTGGCGCCTGGCCCGACGAATTCACGCTAACAATACGGAGAAATTGAAGTGTTAATGAACTGCTAAATATCTGCTAGAAATATGTCGCGTGGCGCCCCGGCCTGTGCGGATCCAGTCGTAGCGGAGATGTTCGCTCGGACGGATGGGTCTACAGCACGCGATGACGCGATCGGCCTGGCCATCGCTTTTCCGACTGCGAACATCGGTGTCGAATCGGATCCCATCGTCTCTTGACACCACATATTAACCGATACTAATATACTTGCGGAGGAGGTCCTTCGTGCTCAAGCTTCCGGTTCTCGCCGCGCCGGCGCGGCCCCTGGTGGATGCTAATGGTCTTGCCGAGCAGCTCCGGGCGCTGGCCGAGCCGAACCGTCTCCAGATTATCGCCCTCCTACGCGATTCCGAACGCTGCGTCTGCGAGATCGAAGCAGCGCTGGGGTTGTCCCAGAGCCTGGTGTCGAATCACCTGCGTGTGTTGCGCCGAGCCGGCCTGGTCCGGGCGCGCCGTGACGACGTGGACGCCCGCTGGATCTACTACCGGCTGAACCAAGAGACCGTCGAGCGCTTGCTAGCCCGAGTATCCAACCTGCTCGATCTGAGCCACTTCGACCCGCGCCCGGCGGACTGCACGCCGGAAGGATGGCCCGTTCGCGAGATGTGAGCGCGTTTTCTCCCGAAGATATATCAGCGTCCGATGATCTTTCAAGCGAGGTTCCGATGGTAGCCGCTTCCGCTCCCCAAGAGATCTCTACTGCTACCAACGTGGCAGCGCGCCTCTCGTTTCTCGACCGCTTCCTCCCCGTGTGGATTATCCTGGCCATGACGGTCGGTCTGGTCGCGGGTGATATCGTCCCCGGTCTTGCTACGTCGCTAAACAACATCCGTGTCGCGGATGTTTCGATCCCGATTGGGATCGGCCTGCTCTGGATGATGTACCCGGTGCTTGCCCGAGTGCGCTACGAGGAATTAGGTCAGCTTCGGGGCGCCTGGAGGATCTTCGGCCACTCCTTGCTCCTGAACTGGCTGCTCGGGCCGATCGTGATGTTCGCCCTGGCCTGGATCTTTCTCCCGGACAAGCCGGAGTATCGGACCGGGCTGATTCTGATCGGTCTCGCCCGCTGCATCGCCATGGTGCTGATCTGGAACCAGCTCGCCGGTGGGCATTCCGAGGCCGCCGCGGTGCTCGTCGCGCTGAACTCGCTCTTCCAGGTCGC
Source organism: Chloroflexota bacterium (assembly GCA_902810745.1). GTDB lineage: Bacteria > Chloroflexota > UBA6077 > FW602-bin22 > CADDYW01 > CADDYW01. The sequence continues at coordinate 3,906 of CADDYW010000025.1, forward strand.
CGCCTATTCCTTCTACGCGTACTTCTTCGTCACCCTGGTGCCAGCCTGGCTGGGCCTGGGCACGAGCACGGTGGTCCAGATCGGCTTCTGGGAGATCGCCCGCAACGTGCTGATCTACCTCGGTATCCCTCTTGCCGCCGGGGCGCTGACCCGCTACGTCGGGTTACGGACACGCGGCCGCGCGTGGTACGAACGACACTTCATTCCGCGCCTTGCTCCGACTGCTCTGTATGCGCTGCTGTTCACGATCGTCGTCATGTTCAGTCTCAAGGGACAGGTGATCCTCAGCCTTCCGGTCGACGTTCTGAGAATCGTGGCCCCCCTGGTGGCCTGCTTCGCGGTGATGTTCAGCATTGCCTTCTGGTCGGCCTGGCGGGCCGGCTACGCCTATGAGCACAGCGCGACCCTCGCCTTCACCGCGGCCGGCAATAACTTCGAGCTGGCGATCGCCGTGGCGATCGGGGTGTTTGGCATCGGCAGTGGCGAGGCACTGGCCGCGGTGGTCGGGCCGTTGATCGAGGTTCCCGTGCTGGTCGGGCTTGTCTACGTCGCGCTCTGGGCGCGTCGGTTTTTCACGCCTCCGCGGACTGCCATAGCGGCACGCGGCCGTGAAGGAGCCTGGAGTCATCGCGGTTGAGACCACCGATCCGTCGTGGGGCACGCGTGATGGCGAGCAAGGCGCGGTGGTCGACGCCGTGGCGAGGAGGCGATAGCGCGATGACACCACGCTCGAACCCCAAGCAGCGCGTCCTCTTCATCTGCACGCATAACTCCGCCCGCAGTCAGATGGCAGAGGGGTGGCTGCGACATCTCGCCGGCGACCGCTTCGAGGTGCACAGCGCCGGCACCGAAGCAACCTGCGTGCGCCCCCTGGCGATCAAAGCGATGGCCGAGGTCGGCGTGGACATCTCCCAGCAGACGAGTAAGACACTCGGCCGCTATCTGCGCGAGCCCTGGGATTACGTGATCACCGTCTGCGATCAAGCCAACGAAGCCTGCCCGGTTTTCCCCGGGGGCAAGCACCGCTTGCACTGGTCGTTTCCTGACCCTTCAAAGACTAAGGGAACGGAAGAGGAGCAGCTCGCGGTCTACCGGCAGGTACGAGATGCCATCCGGGCGAGGCTCGTCGGATGGATTCGAAGCACGCGGGACCTGGCGTGAGGGGGGCGCGAGCACGCTCTACCCGCCCGCCTCGCGTGGCACGTCACGGGTGGCCGGCACGGCGGAGCGACCACGCTCGGTCGTTAGCTCTTCCGGTGGTTTGATTCCGTGGAAGAAGGTGTAGTATAGCGCGGCGTTGATTCCCTGGAAAAGCGCCGCGAGCTCGAACGGCAGGTCCAGCGAGAAGCTTTGCATGATGTAGCCCGCCATGGTCGGACCGAGCGAGGAGAAGATCTGGGTCGGCAGATTGCTGAACCCGGCCGCGGTCGAGCGCTCTTCCCGCGGAACTACCGCCATCAGGTAGGACTGTCGAATTGGATTGGACAGCGTGTTCGTCACCATGCGTGCCAGCATCAACGCCGCCGCCAGCGGAAACGTTGGCATCAGCGGAAGGAACACGAGGAGGATGACCGACACCGCCCGCGTCGCGACGACGGCGTTGACCGCGCCCAGGCGGCGGGCGATTCGCGCGGCGTAGAGATACGAGGGCGCGGTCGCCAGGTTCACCAGCGTGAACAATCCCCCGAGCTCGGCGGCAGTGACGCCGTAGCGGCGATAGAACCAGTAGACCATGATCGGTCCGAGGAAGCCGAGCGCCAGCCCATTGGTGGCGTTGGTCGTCATGAACTTTAGAATTGTCCGGACCGTGGTTGGCGAGAGAGGCCCGCGTCGGACGTTCGGCCGCCGCGCGGGCCCGGCCGGGGTGCGCGTCTCCCGGACCGGCAGAACCACGACCGCCATGGCGATGCCAAACACGATCGTCAGCGCGAACAGCACGCGGTCGCCGTCGAGTGCTGCCATTCCAAACGCCGTGTGCAGGACGTTTGGAATGACCGCGAGGAGCGATCCGACCGCGCCCGCGAGTACCCCGACAAATGACGTGGCGCCAAACACCGCGGTTCGGTTCCGATCGTCGACGTGCTCGGCCAGGAGCGCCTGCTCGGCCGGGTAATACGGGCCCCAGGCACCGCCGCTCCCAGCACCACCCCCGCGGCCGATCGTGGTCACCGCGCCCGCGATGAGCAGGACGACAAAGCTGCTGCTCGCGGCGAAAACGACTCCGCCCACGGCGGTCAGCAGCCCCAGGATGACGAGGAAGGTCTTGCGGCCGTAACGGTCAGAAAGGAAGCCGACCGTGGCCGCCAGGATCGCGCTGCCGACCGACGCCGCGGTGAAGATGAGCCCCAGCTGAACCGCGCTGTAGCCGAGCACCGCGAGGTAGAGCGGGACGACGATCGAGAGATAGCCCTGGGTGAGACTGCGCAGACCGCGCCCGGCAAACAGCAGGGTAAGGTCGCGATTCAGCCAGGCCGGAGCCAGGCCGAATCGCGCCTCCCGAGCCTCAATCGACGCCATGGGCGGGCCGGTGCGGCTCCTCGGGACTGGCGAGCTGGGCGACCGCCGGGCCGTCGGCCGCGACCGTCGTCGGCGGAGCAGCCACGCCACGGCTCTCCGTCGCCGACACGGCCGCCGTGGCAGGCGCCTCCGCCCACCGCACCGCCATGAGCCCCAGCTTCTGGAGCCACCGTCCGAAGTCGTCGAGATAGGTGTACATCACCGGAACGAAGATCAGCGTGAGCAGCGTCGAGGTGAGCAGACCGCCGACCAGGACCGTTGCCATCGGCGACCGCTCCTCCGAGCCCGTTCCGATCTTCACCGCCAGTGGAAGCATCGCGAAGACCATCGTGCAGGTCGTCATCAGGATCGGGCGCAATCGGGTACGCCCGGCCTCGATCAATGCTTCGTTCCGCGAGTAGCCGCGGTCACGCAGCGTGTTCGTGTAGTCGACAAGCAGAATCGCATTCTTCGCGACCAGGCCCATCAGCATGATCAAGCCCATGAACGAGTACAGGTTCAGCGTGTTTCCCGTCACCGTCAGCGCTCCCAGGGCGCCCACCGTCGCGAGCGGGAGGCTGAGCAGCACCGCCAGCGGGTAGAGCAGCGACTCGTACAGCGCCGAGGTCAGCATGTACACCAGGAGGATCGACAGCGCGAACGCTGCCTCCAGCGGGGCAAAGACCTGCTGCTGCTGCTGGACCGATCCACTGAACGTGTAGGAATAGCCTGGCGGCATGACTACCTGCTGCATCGCGCGCTGGATTCCGGCCGCGACCTCGCCGAGCGGCGCGCCGAAGGTCGAAGCACTGACCGTGACCTGAAGCGTTCGGTTCTGATCGGAGATCTGGGCCGGCTCGGTCGTCGGGATGACCTTCGCCACGTCCCCCAGGCGCACCGTCGCCCCCGACGACGTCGTGATGGGAAGCGCCTCGATCTCGGCCGGGGTAATCGTATCGCTGTTCGCAAGCGTGATCACGATCGGCGTGAGGATCGTGCTTCCGTTGGGCGTCAGGTTCGTCACCTGCGCGCCGCCGACGAGCGTGGCGATGGTCGATCCGATCTGCTGGGCGGTGATGCCATACTCCGCGGCCCGCGCCCGGTCGATCTGCACCTCGAGCTCGGGGACCGACCGCGCGGCCTCGTTCTGGACCTCGACGACGCCGGGAATCTGCTGCATCAGACCGGCGACCTGATCGGCAAGCTGATTCAGCACGTTCACGTCCGGGCCGAGCAGCACGACCCCGACCGCCCGGAAGCCGCCGATCCGCAGCGGATTCGAGATCGACGTCGTGATCACCGCGTCGGGATACTCCCGGGCAAACTGCCGCACGCGAACCAGGTACGAGTCGATCGGTGGCCGCTGGCCGACCGGCTTGAGGTCGACCGCGATACGGCCGCTGTTCGTATTCGCGCCGCCGAAGAAGCCGCCGCGCGAGCCGGCGGTCGCGAACGATTGCACCACGCCCGGCATCGCCCGAATCTGCTCGTCGAGCCCGTCGACGACCGCGACGGTTCGGTCGAGCGGCGTCCCGTTCGGCAACGAGACGTTGACGCTGAACTGGGAGTTATCCTCCTGCGGCGTGAACTCGGTCCCGAGCCAGCCCAGCGGAATGAAGGCGACGCTGAGGGCCAGCGCGCCGATGCCGATCAGAATCACCAGCGGTCGACGGCGAAATGCCGAGCCGATCAGGCGACCGTAGGCGTCGCGCAGCCGACCGTAATTGTGCTCCCACCACACGGTGAAGCGATACCAGCGACCGGCGCTCGCCTTCGCGGAGAGGTGCTCCTCGTCCAGGGGCTCCTTGAGCCAGCGCGAGGCCAGGAGCGGCGTCACCGTGAAGGAGACGAAGAGCGAGAAGAGCGTCGCCGTCACGATCGTCAGGCCGAACTCGCGGAACACCTCGCCGACGAGGCCCTGGGTGAAGGCGATCGGGCCGTACACGACCACGTCGGTCAGGGTAATCGCGACGGCGGCGAGGCCGATCTCCATCCGACCGTCGAGAGCGGCCTGGATCGGGCTCTTCCCCATCATCAGGTGACGGTTGATGTTCTCCAGAACGACGATCGAGTCGTCGACGAGGATGCCGGTCAGGAGCGAGAGGGCGAGCAGCGAGATGAGGTCCAGGCTGAACCCCAGGAAATACATCACCGTGAAGGTGGAGATCAGCGAGATCGGGATCGCCAGGATGACGATGATCATATTGCGCGGTCGGTGGAGGAAGAGGAGCAGGACGATCGCCGGGAGAATGACCGCCAGGGCAAGATCGTCCTCGACCGCCTGAATCGATTCGTGCGTGTAGACCGTGGAGTCATTGATGATGTCGGTTCTCACCCCGGGCGGTAGCTGTCGGGTGACGCGCCCGAGGGTCGCTTTGACGCTATTGTCGACCTCGACGATGTTCGCGCCGCTCTGCGCGGTGATCGACAGCACGACCGCGTCGCGTCCGTTGAGGTGCGTCTGCTGGGTAACCGGCGCGTAGCCCTGGGTGACGTTCGCGATCTGCCCGAGCGTCAGCGGCAGGCTCCCCGGTCGTGCCTGCACCACCAGATTCCGAAGGTCGGCGACGTTCTGGAAGTAGGCGTTGGTCCGGATGGTGCGGGTCTGTCCACCCTCGGTCGTCGTGCCGCCGGGCATGCTGAGGTTCTGCGACTGGATTGCCTGGGTGAGCTGGCTCACCGAGATGCCGTAGGCTGCCATCGCTTCGCGGTCGACGACCACGTTCACCTGAGGAACGAGGCCGCCCTGGACCGACACCGCGGCGACGCCCGGAACCTCCTGAAGCGCGGGCGCCAGGAGGTTCGTTCCCAGGTCATACAGCTCGTCGAGGGGCGCTCCGCTCAGACCGACGTTGAGGATCGGCTCGGCGTTCGGATTCGCCTTGATGATCGACGGCGTCTGGATCCCGGACGGAAGCTGGCGCTGGATGCGATTGATCACCTGGGCGACGTCGTTCGCGGCAACGTTGACGTCGGTCCCCGACGCGAACAGGATCGAGACGCGCGAGAGTCCGTCCGCGGACAGTCCGTTGACCTGCTGGATGCCCGAGACCCCCGAGACGGCATTCTCGACGGGCTGGGTGACGAGCTGCTCCATATCCTCGGGGCTCGCCCCCGGGAAGCTGATCACGACCGTGACGAAGGGAAAGCTGACACTGGGGAGCTGCTGGACGGGAAGCTGGCCGTACGAGATGATGCCCATCAGAATCAGGGCCAGCACAATCATCGCCATGGTGACTGGCCGGCGGAGTGCAATACGGGTCGGATTCACTCACTACCTCCGCGCCGCCCGAATCGCGGCTAACTCCCTATCGAACGCACGTGCATCAACCCGCGGGCGTCGGGGTCGGCGAGACGCCGGCCGCTCGGCGTCCGGTCCCGGATGCCGGCGCCTGGCCGTTTCTCTCGCCCGTGGCCGCGCCCGGTGCCTGTCCCGTCCGGCTACCGGTCGCGCCCGCGGCAGCACCGCTCGGTCGGCTGCCAGTCGCGCCGCCCGCCTGCTGGCCCGCGACCCGTACCGGCGAGCCGTCGCTGAGGTTCGCCTGGCCCGAGGTGACCACGGTATCGCCCACGTTCACGCCGTTCACGATCTGGGTGTTCTTATCGTCGGAGATGCCCAGGGTGACCGGCTGCAGCTTGACCTTGCCATCCGTCACGACGAAGACGACCGACTGCGGCCCGCGCTGGACGATCGCGACGCTCGGGACCAGCGTCGCGTTCTGGAAGGACGCGACCGTCAGCAACAGGTTGACGAACATGCCCGGGCGCAGGTCACCGGAGTCGTTCTGCGGGACGACCGACACGGTGAAGGTGTGCGTCTTCGGATCAGCAGACGGAGAGATGCTGGTGACCTTCGCGGGGAACACTTTACCCGGAAACGCGTTCGCGGTCAGGTTGACCGTCTGTCCTACCGTGATGTTGCCAATGCGCGCCTGCTCGATGGAGAACTGGACCTGCGCCTGATTCGAGATCAAGGTAAAGATCGGCGTCTGGGGAGTCGCCAGGGCCCCCGGCGAGAGGAGCTTCGCGCTGATCACTCCATCGAACGGCGCGACGACGTCTGCCGCCTTGAGGTTGGCCTGGGCAATCGCCAGCACCGCCTGCGCTTGCTTCAGCGCCACCTCGGCGGCCTGGATGTCGAGGTCGGTGTACGGCTTCTGAGCGAGCGCGAGCTGGGCGGTCGCGGCATCGACCGCGGCCTGGGCCTGGGCGAGATCGGTGCTGGTGTACGGGGTCTTCGCCAGCTGATACTGCTGCTGAGCGGCCGTCACCGCGGCCTGGGCCTGGGCGACGTCGCTATCGGTGTAGGGCGCGAGCGCGAGCTTGTACTGCTGCTCGGCCGCGTCCACGGCTGCCTGGGCCTGATTGATCGCGTCTTGCGTCGGTGGATCGGTCAGCGTCTTCAGATTCTGCGCGGCCACGTTCACGGCGGTCTCGGCGGCGAGCGCCTGCGCCTGCGCGGCCTCGCAGAGGTACGAGGGGTTGCGCGGGTTGCACTGCCCGTCCTTGTTCGCCTGGACCGCGGCGAGCTGGTCCTTCGCCTGCTCGAGCTGGAGCTTCGCCGCCGCTACCTGATCGGGCGTGGGGCCGTCGAGGAGCTGCTGGAGCTTGGCCTTGGCCGCGTCCAGGTTTGCCTTGGCCACGCCGACGGACTCGGCCCGCGGTCCGGCCTTGATCGCGGCGAGCTTGGCCTTGGCCGCGTCCAGGTTGGCCTGCGCCTGCGCCACGGTCTCGGGACGTCCCTCGGCCTGGACGGCGGCGAGCTTGGCCCTGGCCGCGTCCAGGTTGGCCTGCGCCTGCGCCACCGTCTCGGGGCGCCCTCCCGCCTTGACCTGCGCCAGCTTGACCTGTGCGGTCTCGACCCCGGCCTCGGCCTGCGCCACCTGCGCCTGCAGCGTCGTCTTGTCCAGCTCGGCCAGCACCTGTCCCTTCTTCACGATTGACCCGACGTCCACGTCGAGCTTGACGATCTGGCCCGCGATCTGGGGAACGACGTTGACCGAGTCGCCTGCTTGCACCGTGCCGCTGTATTGAGCCGTCTGGCTGATTGGACCGGCCGTCACTTTCGCGACGGTCACGACGGTCGCCTGCCGACCGGCCTGATTCGCCGGTCCTCCCCCGCCATTCCGACCACTGATCGCGCTGCAGCCCGTGAGCAGCGCTCCGACGAGAACGAGTCTCCCGATGACCTGTGCTCGGGCACCCCTCACGTAGTCTTCCTCCACGTTCGTAGTATCGCCGCGTCGATCTTGGCGTGCTCGTCGCGGATCAACCGTGGCACGCGCTCGCAGAACAGTCTGGCTTCTCCCGACATATATACCCAATTCTGGCCGGGACTTTGTTAATAAAGAGTAAACTATTTGCTTATGCCATACTACCCCTGGCGCGTCCCAGTCGGTCCGGAGGCGCTGCCCCGGGCCCGGTCGGCGGGCCTGGCATCGCCGGGCGGTCGTGAGATTGTTGTACGACATCGGCGGCGATGGTTCATTAAAAAACCGTTAATGATTGGCGAATGAGCCACAATGTGTCGTATTCGACGCGTGATCTCTAGACTCACTCTCCGTGGTGGTATAGAATCGCGATGCTACTCCGCTGGAGCACGGCGAAGAGGGATACACGGTGGCGAGTACTGATCCAGAGGGTGAGGCCGAGCACCACGACTGGACGATGATCGAAGTCGCCCGGGCGAAAGGGGTGGCCTACCAGACGGTTTGGCGTGCCATCTCGCGAGGTTTGCTCCCGAGTCGCCGCGTCGGTCGCACGGTGCTGATTCCGTCCGAGGCGGTCGCCGCGTGGATCCCGTGCTACGATCGTGTCCCGCGCCGATTTCGCGGTCAGCCGCGGATGCCGCGTCCGCAGGTGCGACGCGCCGGCCCGCGGCGGGCCCTGGTCGCGGACGATGAACCGGCGATCCGCACGCTGCTTGCCCAGATCATCGAGGAGGAAGGGGTCAGCGTCGTATCCGTCGGCGATGGCGAGTCAGCGCTGGCCCAGGCACGGCTTCAGCCGTTCAGCCACATTTTTCTCGACGTTCGGATGCCCCGTCAGGATGGGGCGTCGGTGCTTCCTCAGATCCGGGCGGCGTGCCCGAATGCGGTCATCGCCTTCGTCACGGCGCATCCCTCGGATCTGGCGAAGGTTCAATGGCCCGCGGCGTGGCCGATCGTCGTCATTCCCAAGCCATTCGACCTCGACCAGATTGTCGACGTCCTGCGCTTGAGCGTCGACAACCGCCCGTCGCGGCGCAAGCGGGCGCGGAAGCCCGCCACGACATCACCCCAGGGCTAGCGCGATCTCTTCCCGCACCCACGGGTCCTGCTCGATCACCTGCCGACGGTACAGGCCGTCGCGCGCCTCCTCCGTGCCGATCCGTCCGAGTGCCCACGCGGCGTGTCCACGGACGAGCGGTTCTGGATCGTCCAGCGCTCGGCACAGCGCCGGAACGGCGGTCGGATCGCGCAGATTACCCAGCGCCACGCAGACGTTGCGCAGGAGGCCCCTCCGTTTCGCGCGCATGATCGGCGTGTGGCGAAAGCGCCGTCTGAACTCCTCGTCGCTGAGCTCCAGCAGCGGTAGTAGCTCCGGTCGTGCCCCGATCCCTTGCTCGGGCCAGAAGGCTGGCGGCGCCGCGGCCGCGGCCTTGCGGTTCACCGGGCAGACGTCCTGGCAGACGTCGCAGCCAAAGATCCAGTCCCCGACGAGCGGTCGAAGCTCGCGCGGAATCGGTCCCCGGAGCTCGATCGTCAGGTAGGAGATGCAGCGGTCATTGTGGACGACCCCGGGCGCGATGATCGCGCCGGTCGGGCAGGCGGGCATGCAGACCTGGCAGGCCCCGCAGTGGGTGCGCAGCGGAGGATCCGGCGGCAGGGGGAGATTGGTGAGAACCTCGGCAAGGAAGACCCACGATCCGAGCCCGTGGGTGAGGATATTGCTGTTTTTGCCAAACCAGCCCAGACCGGCGCGCTGTGCAGCTGCCCGATCGACCAGCCGGCCCGTATCCGTAAAGGTCTTGAGGCGGAGGCCAGGCGGGCACAGTCCTCGAAGGTCGGCGCAGAACGACTCCAGGCGCTCGGCGACCTCCTCGTGGTAATCCCGGCCCCAGGCATACCGTGCAACGCGGCCACGTGGGAGCTTCGACTCATCCGGCACCGGCGCGTGCGCCTTGTAGCTAATGCCCAGAGCGATGATCGACTGGGCGTCCGGGAGGTGATTCCGAGGATCACAGGAGAAGCGGGCGCGGGCGGCGGTGAACCAGGGAAGGCCGGTAAACAGCCCCGCGGCAATCCGCTCCAGGATGCTCTGCTGGGTATCCGGGAACGGCTCGGCGCTGGCGATGCCGACCAGCGGGAAACCGTGATCGCGGGCGAGGCGTTTCACCCGGACCTTCAGGGCCTCGAAATCCGTCGTCACATCTTTCATCGCGGTGTGCCTCTCGATCACGCGGCAAGACCAGCGCCGCCACCTCCACGAGAGATGATACGCCGACGTCAACAGGGCGGCTTGACATCCGGTCTGACTCGGATTATAGTAAGGATGCGACGCCGGACCGAAAGGGACGGTAAGATCGTCAGACCAATGCGAGGAGGCTTCCTATGCGGTTACACGCGAAGAAACCCCGAGCATTTCTAGGAGTCTGGCAAGTCGATTAGTTTGGCCCTGCGCTCAGGCGCGGGGCTGAGTACGACCTCAGGCTATACCCAATCTGTCTTGGCCAAAGATGGCTGGGTTCGAAGCCAGCCTGCCAGAGGATAGCGGGGTGCACCCCCGTTGGGTAAACGTCCTGATCCATCTGCACACGCGCGAACGACCCCGAAGGGCAATCCCTGACGAGAGCCCTCGGGGTCGTCGTCATGCTGGGGCCACGTGGCTCCAGGATTGGCACGCCGCTTGCGCCGTCGGGTCCTCGACATTCCGCGTCGCCGGTGTCGTTCGTTCCCGGGCGAGGGATAGAGTGAATCTCCTCCTGGATGCGCTGGTTGCGCTGCTGGTCCTGGTAGTCATCGCCGCTGCCGTGACGCCGACGCTCGCTCGCCTGCGCGTCCAGGGCATGCGCCTCGCCGCGATCCGCCGCATCGAGCACCGTCGCCACAGTCGCGTGATCACGCTGATTCACCGCCAGGAGGCGATCTCCATCCTCGGCGTGCCGATCGCGCGTTTCCTCACGATTGACGATTCGGAGGCGGTGCTGCGGGCGATTCGGCTCACACCCCCGACGATGCGCATCGATCTGATCGTCCATACCCCCGGCGGATTGCAGATCGCCGCCGAGCAGATCGCCTACGCGCTCACCCGTCACCGCGGACCGGTGACCGTCTTCATCCCTTATTACGCGCTCTCCGGCGGAACGCTGATCGCCCTTGCCGCCGACGAGATCGTGATGGACCCGAACGCCGTGCTCGGCCCGATCGACCCGCAGCTTGGCGGTCTACCTGCCGCGTCGATCTTGAAGGTCCTGGACGTGAAACCGCGTGACCGTGTCGACGATCGGACGATCATCATGGCCGATATCGCCTCGAAAGCGCTACGCCAGATCGACCGTACGGTCGTTCGGCTGCTCACCGCGAAGGGCTACGATCCGGAGCGGGCCCGTGCGATCGCGCAAAACCTTTCCTCGGGAATCCGGACGCACGATTATCCGATTGGCGTCGAGGAGGCGACCGCCCTTGGCTTGGCGATCACGACGCCGGTCCCGGCCGACGTGGAGAATCTGATGCGCTACTATCCCCAGGCGATGCAGCGCCGTCCGTCGGTCGAGTTCGTTCCTCTCCCGTACTTCCCCCATCCCGAGCCCCTGCCGACGCCGAGCGTGCCCCCGGATAACGTGGGCGAGCAATAGGGGAGATGTCGCTATCTCCGGACGCGTACAACACGGCCCGAGAAAACGCCCTGGCTCCGGCTCGCGCCGCGTGCAGGATATCCATTCAGCACTAAACCGGGCGGATGGTTGCATTCCACTCTGACCGCATCTGTGTCGGCGGCTGACCCGCCCGCTGGGCCGACCGAATCCATAGGAGGAAGTGCCGCCAGCGGACAGAGGGAATGGGAGTGCGAACCAAGTGGGGCGAAAACGAAGTGGCGGCTGTCCAGCCAATCGACTACCCGGTCATGCCGCGATCAGTCCGCGTGCTGTAGGCCTGCAAATCCTCGGGCGTGATCTGGTCCGCGGGAACAAGGCGATAGTGACGCTCCGTCTCGACGGAGACCCCGCGGTCACCCAACTCGAATCGGAAAAGGGCGATGAGATCCTCCTCGACGAACTGAGCACCGATCGGCACGCACAGCAGATTTGGGAACTTTGCACGGCACACCGCGACATCCTGCTCAATCTGCACGACGCTGAGTCGATCCCTCGCTCCCTTGGCCTGCACCGGGAACACGAATTGCGCACCCCGTCGGTCCACGCCAACGTAGACTTCGTCGGTCTCGACTTGGCCGACACCCTGAACGCTTGTGCGGAGGTGGCTCTGGAGAGAATAGCACGCGATGCCTGTGAAGATATCGATAAGGCGGTTGTATCGTACCTTCGCTAAAAGGGCCTGCTCGTCGTTGAGAGCGTACTTCGCAATAATTCCAGGCGTCGCGTCGGGGATCTTCGTCTCGGACAGGGCCGCATTAGGAGCTACCTGCGAAATGGGATTCGCGACGAAGCGATAGCGAGATCTTCCCGCAGGACGGATGACCCACTGTTCGCCCGGCGGAGCGCGCAGTTGGATCGAATTCGGAAGGGCCACCCGGTAGCGATAGCTATAGAGGACATCCCCGAGGTTTTTGGGCAGCTTGATTCCGAGCTCGGCTGCGGCTCGCTCTATGTCCGCGCGCTCAAAGGGCACCTCCCGGCTGCCTTCCGTATACCGTGCCCGGAAGATGTGTTCGATGATCTGGGTGTAACGATTGGCACCGCGCGGTGAGGTCATGTTCGGCCAATTTCCTCAGGACTCAGCTCTCCAGTTCCGGTGACGGTCTCATCCGGCGCCGGCCCGGGCCAGCGCAGCACCACAACCTCCTCGCGGAGCTGATCCCGCGTTGCAGTGGCCAGGCGCGTCCGGAACAGATCGATGCCGTCGAGCTCGTACCCAAGCGACTGGGCGATCGTGGCGAGAATCTGACCGGTCCGGATCATCACGCGCAGATAGGACGCCTGGTCGCCGACGACGTAAGCGAGACGGGCTCCGGGCCGAAGCACGGACCGAAGTCCCGCGAGGTGCCGGGCCATCCCTCCAAAGTACAGTTTCGTCACGCGCGCGTACTGGCGTTCGAAGCCAGACGTCTTCCCTAACTCCTTCCGTCGTGTCTCGATGGCATCGGCGATCTCCTGGATCTCGCGGTGACTTCGAACCCAGATATCGTCATCATCTTCGACGTAGACGCCGCGCGTATTCGAACGAACGAGATCGCGCTTGAGGGTCCGCAGGTCTGCCCTGTTCCGAATGAATCCAAGGAGGACTGACTCGAGACGGGTCGTGCGGGTATAGTCTTTCTCGTTCGGGTACGGGGGCGACGTGATCACGGCGTCAATCGGTCGCGGGCACAGGGTTGGCGACACGAGTCGAGCATCGCCGCATCGAACAATCGCAGGCGTATTGCCGCGATCCCTAAACCGACGCAGGTCCGCCGCGATGGCATCCACCGCCGCCAGCCACAAACTCACGACGGGCGCATCGGACTTGGGAGTACCGACGCCCACTTCAGGGCCGAACTGCAGATTGCTGAATCCGAGGACCGCTGCCTTGGCAAATGCGAGTCGTTCGTGATCGTAGTACCGATCGTCGCGCAGCCGATCGAGGTGCTCAAGGAGCACGATCGCCTTGTGCAGCGGAAGCGGGCTGATCGAATCGGCGAGCAGCAGAGCCTCGCTCTCTTCTGGTAAGGACCTCAGCTTGGCCGTCCTATCGGGCGCCACCCCATCGAACAGGGGATCGTCGGGCGTTCCGCCGCGAGACAAATCCGCTTTCGCCGATCGGGCAACCGAGCGAGCGTGTCGAATTAAGCCGTCCGGATCAGGCGTCCAGTCCACCTTGACCCGGCTGGCGAAGTAGGCCATCGGGTTCGCTTCGATTCCCACGCTGGAAATCCCTAGCTTCTTTGCCTCGACCAGGACAGTTCCCGTCCCACAGAATGGATCCAAGACCGTGTGCCGCTCCGAGATGCCAAAGCGCGCCAGGTAGTCCCTCACCAGATGGGGCGGAAAAGACAGCACGAAACGATACCACTCGTGGACAGTGCGATCTTCCGGTTGGAGCTTATTTGCGTCTACGTTTGCGCCCCGCTGGCGCGCCACGGCGTAGCTCATTGGAACACAATCTGCCCCTGTGTCGATATTCGCGGGTGCCGACCGCTTTGGTTTTATACTGTTTCGCGCGATGTGTCGAGAGGAAAACTCGTCAGCGCCTTTGCCGGATGTTCTGACACCGGCCACGAGCCGCGTCACCGTGCTCCGAACCAGGGACGTGACGGGGGCACCTTCAAAACTCCGCCCGGACTGGGCGCTAGTTCAGGGAGCCTGATGCCGATCTCGATCTGCCCGGCCGCGAACGTGACCGCCCCGGTCGACGTCGTCTGGAGCGTCCTGACCGATCCGGAATCGTACGGCGAGTGGTGGGACGCGCGCACCGAGGTCGTCGATCCGCCGGGCAGCGCCACGCCCGGCCAGATTATTCGCGCCTCCACCCACACTCTCGGTCGGAACTGGCCGGTCGTCATCCGGGTCGTCGGCGTCGACGCCGCCCGTCGCGTCGTCGACCTGGAGACGTCGCTGCCGTTCGGGATCTCGGTCCGTAATCACATCATCTGCTCGTCCCTGGACCCGACCTCGTCGCTGGTCACGTTTGGCTGAGACTTCAGCTTCCCGCCAGGCTGGCGCGGACGGTTCGTCGAATGGCTGTTCACCGACCAGTGTCACCACGGCGTCGAGGAAGCGTTGCAGCGGCTCAAGCGCCGAGCCGAGGACGCCGCCTCCCGGCGCGCGGGCAGTGCCGAGTAGCGCCGCTCACGGCCGGGCGAGAACCGCCTGGCGGCCAGAGGGGAGAGAGGATCGAGCCGGCGTGAGGCCGGTCGATCGTGTTCGCTCCACCGGCGCTGGCGTCTCACTGCGTCGGGGTCACTCGCGAACAACCATGACCGGCGCGCGCGGAGGCCGATTCGGGTGCTCTGCCTGCTTCGCCCCTCGGCCCGAATCCCCCAGCCCTCGGCATCGGTCCCCGTCCTCTCCGCACTCAGCAATCATCCCTCGCCCTCATCCCCTCATCACTCATCGCTCATCCCTCGTCCCCTCATCACTCATCACTCATCACCCATCGCTCGTCCCTCGTCGCTCACGCCGACGCGCCCGCGTAATGCTTGACGCCGACCTGCCAGAACCAGCGCGAAAAGACGAGCGACGCGATCGCCAGCGCGACCGCGCCGACGAGCGTCTCCGCGTTCAGGCGCCCGACGAGGGCCTCGGCCGGCACCGTGATCGCAAAGGCGACCGGCACCAGGAACGTGAGCGAGACGCGCAGCCACGGCGGGTAGATACCCACCGGCCAGCGCCCGGCCTCGTACATGACGTTGAAGATCACCAGGATGTTCGAGACGCGCACCACCCAGAACGAGAGAGTGGTCAGGACCAGCAGGAAGCTGTAGACGATGGCCGCTCCCGCCAGCAGCGCCACGCCAAAGCCGAGCGCCTCGACGAGGCCCACCGCCTCGCGAATCTGGGCCAGCGCGATCCCCAGCACGACCACCCCGAGGAAGACGTCGGTGAGTCGCCAGAGCTGAACCTGCTTGAGACTGACCAGGAGCTGCGAATCTTCGGGCTTGGTCAGGGTGAAGTCGAGCGTGCCGAGACGTACGTCCTCCATGAGCTGCTGCATGCTCGGCTTGACGATCACGTTCAGCGCCCCGCCGACGATAAAGTAGATCCCGACGAGCGCCAGCAGGTCATGGGAGCGCCAACCGGCCAGCGTCTGCGTGTGGGAGAACACGACCAGCAGTCCGATCAGCGCGGTCGCGAGCCCGAACGACGACTGCAGAAGCTGGACGAAAAAGTTCGCCCGATAGGCAAGCTCGTTCAGGGCGCCGATGCGGAGAAAGGCCCAGAGGACGCGCAGCGTACTCATGCACCGACCGCCGCGTAGCGTCGCGTGGCCGCTCGCCAGACGATCTTGAGTGCGACGATGGCGATCACGACCCACGCCGCCTGAATGGCAAGGCCGACCAGCGCGTCGTGGAGCGTGGCCCGGCCAAGCACGAGGTTCACCGGAAACGCCACCATCCAGCGGAATGGAGCAAGCGTTGCCACTACCTGAACGGGGCCGGGAAAGAGGGTCAGCGGGGCCATGTAGCCCGAGAGAACGACGAACAGCACCTCGTATAGCTGATTGATCGCACCCACCCGCGTGACCCAGAAGGCGGTCAGCGCCAGCGTCCACTCGAGCATGAACCGCAGCACACACGCGAGAGCGAGCGAGGGTACCAGCAGGCCAAGTGATACCGCCGACAGGCTGAAGGACGGGTGAAAGATCAATCCGAGCGCGATGGCAACCGGAAGGAGAGGAACGAGGCCGAGCAGCTTGTGCGTGGCGTTATCGGCGACGTCGGAATGAATCGGATGGATCGGGCGGACCAGCTTCGGCGAGAAAGCGCCCTCGCGGATCCGAGGCTCGAACTCGTACATGATCCAGGTGAAGGTGATATGGTCGACCAGCATCATCGTGATGTAGTAGGCGGCGAACGACGAGGCGGAATAGCCGCCAACCGCGCCGCCGTTCGCGTTCGCGACCGTCGACCACACGATGAGGTAGACGACCGGCTGCAGAATGGCCCCGGAAAGCCAGATCAGCAGCTCGGTTCGGTACTGGAGCTGCGTGGCCAGCGTGACCTTGAACTGCGCGCGATAGATATCTAATAGCCCTATCACACCATCTCCCGTGCAAACACCTGCTCGATCACACCGTCGATCGGCGGATCCTCGACAGTCAGATCGACGACTGGCTGCTCGGCGAGCAGTCGTCCGGTCACGCTGGCCGTGTCTGCCTTCGGCACCCGCAGGGTAACCTGGTTGCCGTCGCTGCTGATGATCTCGCCGTACTCGCGCAGATCACCCGGTCGTCCCTCCAGCTCGACGATGACGGTCTTGTAGGGCGACACGCGCTGGACCAGCGCGGACAGGTCGCCGTCGAAGAGCAGCTTTCCGTGGTGGATCACGATCACCCGACGGCAGAGCGCCTCGACGTCGGCCATGTAGTGGCTCGTGAGCAGGACCGTTGCTCCATAGCGTGCGTTGTACTCGCTGATGAAGGCCCGGATCCGGCGCTGCATGGTTACGTCGAGGCCAATCGTCGGCTCGTCGAGAAAGAGCACGCGCGGTCGGTGCAAAAGCGCGATCGCCATCTCGCATTTCATGCGCTCTCCGAGCGAGAGATTGCGGACCGGACGATTCAAGAGCGGTCCCAGGTCCAGCAGGTCGGACAGGTCCGCGACCGTCCGCCGGTAGTCGTCGGCCGGGATCCGATAGATGGCGCGGTTGAGCTCGAACGAGTCGATCGCCGGAATGTCCCAGACGAGCTGGCTGCGCTGACCCATGACCAGGGTGATCTGGCGAAGGAAGTCCTTCTCACGACGCCACGGGACGTGGCCAAGCACCGTCACCTCGCCGCTGGTCGGGTAGAGCAGCCCCGAGAGCATCTTCAGCGTCGTCGTCTTGCCCGCGCCGTTAGGTCCGAGGAAGCCCACGACCTCCCCGGGCCAGATCTCGAAGCTGATTCGATCGACCGCGGCGACGTCGTGGGTGCGGCGTCGGACGAGCCCGCGCAGTGCGGCCAGCGCGCCGGCCTCGCGCTCCTGCACGGTGTAGACCTTTCGTAGATCGTGAACACGGATGATCGGACCGTTCTCGATGGATGGCGGGCCAGCAGTCGGCAGTCGAAGATCCATAGCCGGTCAATTATATCGCGTGCCCGGGGTGTCAGGGAGGTTCAATACCAGCTTCCCAACCGATTTCCTGGTACGTTCTCCGCTGCACGTGACACGACCGTCAACCACGCCACTGGTTCGAGCGGCGGATCAGCGCCCGGATGATACGTGCCAGGCCCGTGGTCAGCGAAGCGGTGGCTGATTCGTGTATGCTGTCTATGATGGCGATCGACTCGTCCTCGCGGCAGCCAAGCGAAAGGGAAGGACTTCCATGAATGAGCTCCAGCTGATCGTTGATCTGGTGTTCGCAGTCCTTGCCGCGTTCGTCGGGGGCGTTGTGGCCCAGCGACTGGGACAGCCGGTCATTCTCGGCTACCTGCTGGCAGGAGTTGCCCTGGGGCCATTCACGCCCGGGCCGACCGCGGACGTCCGCTCTGTCCAGGTTCTCGCCGAGATGGGCGTTGCGTTTCTGATGTTCGCGCTCGGCGCGGAGTTTTCGCTCGGCGAGCTGCGGCGAGTTGGTCGCACCGCCGGCCTTGGTGGAATCCTGCAGATCGCGATCAGTTTGCTCATCGGACCGCTCCTGGCTCGGTTCCTTGGCCTGTCGTTCACGCAGGGCCTCTTCGTCGGCGCGCTGCTCGCCCTCTCCAGCACCGTGGTCGTCCTGAAGATTCTCATGGCGCGGGGTGAGCAGCAATCGCTGCACGGCCGGGTGGCGCTGGGGATCCTGATCGCTCAGGATCT
Organism: Chloroflexota bacterium; assembly: GCA_902810745.1. GTDB lineage: Bacteria > Chloroflexota > UBA6077 > FW602-bin22 > CADDYW01 > CADDYW01. The sequence continues at coordinate 22,038 of CADDYW010000025.1, forward strand.
TGCCGTGGTGCCGATGGTCGTACTTCTTCCCGCGCTCGTCGGCGGCAGCACCCACGTCCTCACGGATCTCGTCATCGCGGTCGCCAAGGCAGCAGGCATCATCGCCGTGTCGTACCTGGTCGGGGTGCGCGCCGTCCCGTGGCTCCTCAGCCACGCGTCGGTGAGCCGAACACGCGAGGTGTTCGTGCTCGGCGTGGTCGCGCTCGCGCTCGGAACGGCCCTCCTGACGGAGTTCGCCGGTCTGTCGCTGGCGTTCGGCGCTTTCCTGGCCGGTCTGGTCGTTGCCGAGTCGGAGTATCGCACGCAGGTCATCGCCGAGGTGCTTCCACTGCGGGACCTGTTCGTCGCACTCTTCTTCGTGTCGGTGGGCATGCTGGTCAATCCGATCGTCATCGCGCGGCAGATCGGCCTGCTCATCCCCCTCCTGCTTGCCGTGATCGTGGTCAAGGTCTTCGTCGGGACGCTGGTCGTGCTGCTGCTCGGAATGCCCGGGCGCGCTGCTCTGCTGACCGGCCTGAGCCTCGCCCAAGTTGGCGAGTTTTCCTTCGTGCTCGCCAAGATCGGTGTCGACCGCGGAGCGATTCCGTCGGCACTTTTCGACCTGACGCTGGCGCTCGCATTGATCACGATCGTTCTCACGCCCGCGCTGCTGCGCGCGGCACCAGCGCTCCTGCGCGGCATCGTGCGTCTGCCCGGCGTCCGAGCCAACTGGATCGATCCGATCGAAGAGGACGTGATGGCCGAGGGCATGCGGCGACACGTCGTCATCTGCGGCTACGGACGCGTGGGCCGCGAGCTTGCCGATGCGCTGGCGAAGCGCGAGCTGCGTTACGTGATCGTCGAGTACAACCCGGCGATCGTGCGCGAGCTGCGCAAGATGGGTGCGCCCGTCATCTACGGCGACGCGGCCAATCCAGTCGTCCTGGAGCACGCCAACGTCGGCCAGGCGTCGCTCCTGACCGTCCTCGTCCCCGACGCCGTCACGGTCGAACGCGCTGTCCAGAATGCGCGCACGCTGAATCCGTCGCTCCGGATCATCGCGCGCGCCGCGCAGCCATCGGACGTGGAGCGGCTGCGCCGCGCGGGTGCCCACGAGGTGGTTCAGCCCGAGTTCGAGGCCGGGGTCGAGGTGATCCGCCTGGTGCTTCGGCGATATGGCATCAGCGATCGCGAGCTCAGCCATCTGCTAGCCGGTCGGCGGACCGCGTTCTATGAGCAGCCGCGCGAGCCCTGACCGGGCGGTGTGAGAGTCATTCTGGGCGCTACCCGCCAGCGGTCGGGCGAGCGCATCTCCTTCTAGCTCGGAGCGGTGGCCATCGTCGGTTAGAAAGTGTCGGCAGTCACGCGCCGGGTTCGAAGGTCGGTTGCGCCACGAGAGAATCTCCAGGCTCGTCGCTCGAAGCTCCAGCGCGGGTCGCCGGGTCGGACGTGGGGCCCGGACCGTCATTGTGCCAGGCGCGTTCGGGTCGGTACAATCAGAGACCAGCAGGTGCGAGCCCGTCTCCACGGGGCCCAGTCTTTCCCCGTGCGGGTGAGGAAATCAGACGGGGCAGGGCTGGCGGTGAAGGCAGTTGGGCCAGGCCACGCTGCCCGCGCGGGAACGAGATTGGAGAGGGTACGAGTGATCGGCAGCGATCGGGATGGGCGCGTCGTGTCGTCCTGCGGCCAGGCGCCCACGGCACCCCGCGCCGCTGCAGCGCGTTGTGCACGGCGAGGGCTCGCGCGGGGTTGGCGAGTTCGTCGTCGCGGGAGATATGGTCGGATTCGGCGCCGATCCAGACGACATCGTCGTCATTCCGACCGAGCGCGGCGCGCGGATGATTCGCCGTACCCACCAGACCGACTACTGGGGTGTCAAGCAGAAATTGATGGGTGGACGCATTTGGGAAAATTGGCCCTGTGGGCCAATTTTCCCAAATTGCTACCCCTCATATTTCCGTTGGCGGTGCACTACTCTCGCACCGAGCGCTAGATCTTTCGAGGAGGATCCAACGATGCCGACGAATCCCAGGCTGATCGTCAACGCGGGCGAGCACGACCGCCGCGACTGTCCGGTGAGCATTCCCTGCCCCGACACGCTTCCCGACGGGTCGCTCTGGCTGGAAGCCCTCGAAGGGAGCACGCGGCTTCCAGCACAGCGCGTGGGCGACCGGGTCGTGTTCATCCTGCGGAGCCTGGAACGGGGTAAGAGCCTGGCCTTCGAGCTAAAGCCGGGCGAGACGTTCGACGGCGGCGTCCGATTGACCGAACGCCCGGGCGTCCTGGACGTAGCGGTCCACGGGAAGGCCTGTACCTCGTACTGGTTTGGCGCCGACGAGGTACGGCCGTACTTCTACCCGCTGCTCGGACCGTCGGGCCTCGCGATGACACGCAGCTTTCCGATGAAGAAGGACGTGCCGGGCGAATCGACCGACCACCCCCACCATCGATCGCTCTACGTCGCGTTCGGCGAGGTCAACGGCGTCGACGTCTGGGCCGAGCCTCCCCACCCGAACACCGGCCGCATTGTCCACCGCGCGTGGGAGGCGGTGAGTGACGGGCCGGTCGCGGCAGATCTCCGCGAGCACCTGCAGTGGGTCGACGCGAAAGATATTCCCCTCCTCGATGAGCGGCGCCGGGTGACGATCTACGCCACGTCAGCCGTCAGGTTGCTGGACATCGAGATCGTCCTGACGCCATCCCGCGGCGCCGTCCTCTTCGGCGATACGAAGGAAGGCGGGCCGCTGGCTCTTCGGGTCAACAGCGCTATCGAAGGACGGCGTGGCGGCCTGATTCAGAACGCCCACGGCGCCCGGCGCGAGGCAGAGACCTGGGGAAAGCGCTCTCCGTGGGTGGATTACTCGGGCTCACTCGAAGGGACGACGGCCGGGGTGGCGATTATGGACCATCCGACAAGCTTTCGCCACCCGACCTACTGGCACGTGCGCGACTACGGGCTCTTCGCGGCCAATCCCTTCGGCATCAGCGCGTTCACCAACGATCCGTCGCAGCGCGGCGACGTCATCCTTACGCCCGGCCACTCGCTGAGGTTCTCCTACCGCGTCTGCCTGCACCTGGGTGACGCGTCGGCTGGCGGCGTCGCCCAGCATTATCTGGACTTTGCGCACCCGCCGTCGGCGGCGTGGGAGTAGCAGGACCGGCGACGTCGTGGGAAGTCACGCGGGAAGCGTCAGCGCGGCCGCGCCGAATCACGAGTCGTCTGCTGTTTCCGCGATCGTGCCGCCGCTGGCCGCCGTGGTCTTGTCTGGCTTCACGACGTTGGCGCACCCCGCGGCGAGCGAGGCGCCGGCCCTCGCTGACCAACGGCGCCGCGACCGGGCCGAGGGCCGGCTGATCATCGGCGCGAGGACGTCGCCTCTCGGCAGCCTGGCGAGCAGCTCGTGGGGTTCGCCGATCGCTCTAGGGAACCTCCAGCCGCGCCTCGCCGGTTGCCAGCCGGAGCGCACCGAGCGCCGGTTCGGTCACCGATAGCCGAAAATCGAAGAGACCGGCTCGCGCGAGCGATCGTCTCAACGGATCGACAATCAGATCTCCGGCCTGGAACAGCCCCCCCGTCCCAATCACCGCCGCGTCGGGGCCCAGGCCGAGGCGACGCGCCACGGCACCCGCCAGCTTGCCAAGCACCTCGCCAGCGCTGGCGAGGATCTGTCGCGCCGTGGCGTCGCCGTCTCGAGCGACCGCGACGACGACCGGTGCCAGGCTGGCGACCGTGACGCGGGGAGACGGCGATTGATAGATGACGCGAATCAGATCGCGCGGATGATTGACCTCCAGCGCCTGCTTGAGCGCGGCTGTCAGGTTGGTTGGCGGTCCGAGTCCGTCCTCCGCGCGGAGGACGGCCCGCAGCCCCTGGCGCGCGACGTCGAAGCCACTTCCATCGTCCCCGAGGAGATATCCCCAGCCGCCCGCGCTCGCGGTTCGTCCATCAGGCGCGACCCCGAACGCCGACGAGCCGGTGCCGGCCACGAGCGCCACCCCGGAGGTCAGCCCCGCCGCGGGAAGGAGCAGGGCAACGTCGGTGGTGACGTGCACGGTGGTGTCGTGCAGCCCCAGTTGCTCGGCCAGTAGCCGGGTCAGGCGCTTGCGGTCAGTGGGGCGGCCGCAGCCAGCAACGCCAAGCGTAATCTTCTGCACGCCCGGACCGTCCTTGCCTCGGTGGAGAAGGCGGAGGACGGAGTCCGGAGAGATGCTTCCCTCGTTGCCCGCGAGAGCCCCTGCGAGCGCTTCGCGTATCGCGCCGATGATCTGCTCGGCGGCGGCGTCGAATCCGACCACCTGCGGATTCGCCGGCCCGGCCACGCCGCGTCCGATGATCCGGTCACCGGACGTGCCAACGAGAGCGGTCGTCCGCGTTCCACCCGCGTCGACGCCAATGTACCAGCGGCAGGCGTTCTCGGTCACGGATCCTCCAGCACCCGTCGCAGGCTTCCCTCTGCCTGCTCGAGGAGCGCGCGCGCCTGTACCGCCGAAACGCCGCGTCGGAGAAGCACGATCGCCGTCTTCACATCGGCGGCCTCGGCCAGGGCCCGCTCCGCGGTCGCGCGGTCGACGCCAGCAATCTGCTCGACGAGACGGATCGCGCGCCGTCGCAGCTTGGAATTGGTTGGCTGCAGGTCTACCATCAGATTCCCGTGGACTTTCCCCAGCCGGACCATCAGGGCGGTGCTGAACGCATTGAGCACGAGCTTTTGCGCCGTCCCCGCCTTCAGGCGGGTCGACCCGGCGATCGCCTCGGGGCCGGTCTCCACGCGCACCGTCACGTCGCAGTATTGAGCAAGCTCGGGCCGCGGTACGCAGGCGAGGCCAAGCGTTGCCGCGCCGCGCCGCCGTGCCGCGCTCATCGCGCCCAGCACCCAGGGCGTTCGGCCACTCGCCGCGATTCCGAACGCGACGTCGTCGCGGTCGAGGTCTGACGCGGCCGCCTCGCCACCCGCGAAATCGTCCTCCGCGCCCTCGACCGCGCGGAAGATCGCTCCGGGCCCTCCGGCGATACGGGCGAGGTAGCGATCGGGCGGGACGCCAAACGTCGGAAGCAGCTCGGCCGCGTCGAGGGTCGCCAGGCGCCCGGAGGTGCCCGCGCCGAAGAGGACGATCCTCCCGCCACGGCGCCAGCGGTCGAGCGCCACCTCCACCGCCCGCGCGAGGTCAGGCAGCGCCGCCCGGACGGCCGGGGCAACGCGCTGGTCCTCGTCGTTCAGCCGCTGGAGAATGCCGAGCGTGTCGCATCGATCAAGATCCTCCGTACGCGGGTTGATCTGCTCGGTGAGAAGGCGATCGAGCGGATCGGCGCGCTCCGACCTCTGCAGCGTGCGATCAGTCGGCGACGGTCGACGGCGTGGAAAAGGCTCTGTCCTCGAATCGCCGCGGAGCCCGGGGACGGTCTCCTCTGGCGTCTCCTCTCGGCGTGACGATGGCCTGGTCGAGTCACTCACCACGTCCGCGTCGTATCCTTTCTCCCTGCCTACAGCGTGATGATCGCCCGCGGAACCTGGCCGGCTCGGGCGGCCCAGTCGGCCTGCTGGAAAGCATCGTCCAGGTGCTCCAGCGGAAACCGCGCGGCCAGCAAGCGATCGAACGGGTAGCGGTCGCGCGCTCGCAGCAGCCAGTCCAGGGCGCGCGGGATCACCCACGCATCATAGGACAGCACTCCGAGAAGAGACTTGGGCTGGCGCACCGCGTCGTGCGGAACGATCTCCGCCGTCGCGCCCGGGACGATGTTGCCCATCATCAGGTAGCGGCCGCCGACGCGCAGCATCTCGATCCCTTCCTGCACGACACTGGAGACGCCCGCGACCTCGACGCAGACGTCGGCTCCCACGCCGCCGGTCAGCTCCTTCACCCGCGCCACGCGGTCGGCGCGCTCGGGCAGCTCTCGCAGGTTGATCGTCGCATCGGCGCCGAACGCGCGCGCCAGCTCGAGACGCTCGGGGACGGCGTCGATCACGATGATCCGCCCCGCGCCCATATCGCGGGCCACCGCGATGGCGTTGATCCCCAATCCGCCAGCACCCTGGATGACGACAGTGTCGCCGAGCCAGACTCCGATCCGATTCAGCCCGTAGATCACCTGTGAGAGTGCGCAGTTCACCGGGGCGACCAGGTCGTCGGGGAGGCCATCTGGAACCAGGTAGACCCACTGGCGGGGCAGAAGGTAATAGTAGTCGGCGTAGGCACCGTGGAAGTGTGGCGGGTCGTCGACCGTGAGCGACGAGCGGCTCTTGTAGCGGTTTGGGCAGCCGGTGGTGCCGGTCAGACAGGCCCAGCAGGATCCGCAGGGGATGAAATACGCGAAGGCGACGCGGTCACCTTCCTTGAGCGGGCGTCCGAGGGTATCGGTGCGGCGATTGCGACCGAGCGCCGCGACGACGCCGGTCATCTCGTGGCCGGGGACTCCCGGGTACTTCTGCAAGGGCGGGGTCTCGCCGCGCCACATGTGTAGATCCGACCCGCAGACGCTGGCGAGCGTGAGCTTGACGAGAATCTCGTCCGGGCCGGGATCCGCGACCGCGTACTCGCGGATCTCGAATGGCTTGCGGGGGCCGTGTGAAACCGCGACGCGTCCTAACATCGTCTCTCCCCTCGACTCTTACCGATTGCCGGTTGGTGATACGCGGTGCTCTCCGCGCGGCGTAACGCGCACTGCTGTCGTGGCACGACGAGCCGCCGGTGCGGATTGCCCCTGACGCCGTGCTCATCAGAATCCGCTCTCTGGCCGTGGAAAGATCTCCTCCGCCCTGCAGCGAAACCCCGGAAGAACGGGCTCGCAATCGAGGATCTCCGCGCCACGCCGCCGCTCGACCCGGCCATCGCCGCGCCAGACCTCGATGGACCGCGTGTCTGGATCGACGACCCAGACGATGCTGGTTCCGTGATCGAGCCAGTCCCGCACTTTCTCCATGACGTCTGACCAGCCATCGCCTGGCGAGATCACCTCGACGACCAGGTCCGGAGCACATTCGAGGAAGCCGGCGCGGCTGGGCACCTCGGCGAGCCGGGCATAGCTGACGAATGCGACGTCCGGCGCGCGAACGTGATCCGGGCTTCGACGCAGGAGGAAGCCGGTTTCTGCCCCGAAGAGTACGCCGAGGTCGTGCGCTTCGAGAAACTCGCCGAATCGTACCGTTGTTCGCGCCACGATCGCCCCGTGTCGCCCACCAGCCGCTGCCATCGTCCGCAATTCTCCGTTCACGAGCTCGTACCGTTGTCCGCGGCCGGTCGGCAGCTTCGCGAACTCTTCGGCTGTCATCGTCTGCCTGGTTTCGACCACGTCAACCCTCCAATCGCCTGCGCTGGCTCTATTGTACCCCGTCGGGCTGCAAAGCAGAGTCCGCGCTCATTCAATCGCGATGCGGCGGCCCTCCGCGGCCGACTGGTAGCCGGCGAAGATGACCGCCACGACGTCCCGCGCCAGGGCCGCGTCCGATAGCGGCTCGCGGTCGAACGCGACTGCTTCGACGAAATCCTGCATCTCGTGGGGATAGCCGGTGACCCAGTCCTCGTCGGGGGCGGGAAACGTCCACCCCGCTTTCGTCTCGATCTTCTCGGTGATGTATTCGTCGCCGAAGATCGACGCCTCGGGGGCGTAGGCGGTGCAGAGGTTGTTCGGGTTGATGTTCGCGGTGACGACGGCGTTCGAGGCGAAGACGGTCAGGTAGTTGCGAATGCCGCCCAGGGTGGTGTCCGCGGCGGTGATCTGCGCGACGGTGCCGTCGTCGAAGGTGACCAGCAGGCTGGCCCAGTCCTCGATATCTTCGTAGCCAGACTTGATGTAGTGGGTGGCCTCGCCTTCGAATCCAGGCGTCCGGGTCAGGCGGGCGGTCTCGGCGACAACGCTGCGCGGGCGGATCGGCTGGCCGAGTCGCCGCAGCCCCTCGACGCGCTTGAGATACAGCGCGGCGCCCAGCGGGTGACATCCTTTTCCGAGCATCGTCCCGCCCCCGGCCGTGCGCCAGTGGCGGTAGTACGCGGCGTGGCTGCCGGAATGCGACTCCTCTCCCTCGATGCGCAGGATGGAGCCACCGGCTCGCTCCAGAAGCCGACGCATCTTCTGGATGCCTGGAGCGTAGACCCAGTTCTCGGCGTAAAGCAGCTTCACTCCCGCCTGCCGGCAGGCGGCGATGGCGCGGTCGGCGTTCGCCAGCGCCCCGGCCCGCATCCGATCCCGTGGGACGACGTCTCCAATCGCCGCGGTCGGGTCTGGCCAGTCCTCGCCGAAATAGCCGGTCAGCGGCTTCTCGACGGCGACGTGCTTTCCCGCGCGTGCCGCCGCTTCGATGAGCGGGACGTGCAGGTGATTGGGCACGCACAGGTCGACGAGATCGACCTCCGGATCCGCCAGGAGGTCTTCGACCCGCTCGTAGGCGCGCGAGATCGCAAACTCATCGGCGAGCGCGCGGGCGCGCTCCGGACGCGCCGCCGCGACCGCCCGCAGCTCGACCTCGACCCCGGCGACCCGGCGGTAGCAATCGGCGTGGAAGTGCGCGGCAAACCCCGCGCCGACCAGCCCTACTCGCACTCTTTTCAAGGTGTCTCTCCCGTCCCTCTCTCGTTTCTGGCGATGATATCACAGGCATCTCGGTAGGACGAATCACTCTCTAGCCGGGAACGGTCTCCTCCGGACTTTGGCTCGCGGCGCGATAAAAAGGTGATTGACACCAACCAGATCCCGAGTAGACTGAGAGCCGTTCGCAGGCTGATTCGCTTGTGCTGGGCTATCCGTTGCTCCGCGCTGTCACCCGGCGTAACGGTATCCGCGAATCGTCCGCGAGGAAGGAGGAAGAGGTGGTTCTTCGACGCTGGCGAGCGTTCCTTCTCGCGACCGTGTCCGCGTGCATGCTATTCGCGCAAGGTTTGGTGGCCTCGGCTCCCGCGTCTGCTGCCAGTCGGTCCAATTTCAAGATCCAGCATCTCCAGCTTCGTGGGACAGTCACGCCGCGCAACGTCAAGAGGGGCGGTAGCTGGCCGAGCGGCGTCAGCGAGATTCCGCCTCACGAGCCAAACTCGAAGACGATCCGACACACGGCCGCGTCCGGAGTTCCATCCGTCTCTGTCAATCCCGTGTCGACGGATCAGCTTCCCGGCTTCGGAGGATTCAACGCGCTCTCTCACCTGGACCAGCGAAACGCTGGAACCGACCAGTACGCGAACAGTCAGTTCAGCCTCGAGCCGCCCGACCAGGGCCTGTGCGTTGGCAATGGCACGATCGTCGAGGCAGTCAACAACGCCATGCAGGTATTCGACACGCAGGGTAATGCTCTGACGGTGCCGATCGCGCTCAGCCAGTTTTTCGGCCTCAAGCCAGAGGTCGACCGGTCTGATCCAAACAAGCCCGTCTACGGTGACTTCATCAGCGATCCGAAGTGTTACTACGATCCCGATACGAAGCGCTGGTTCCTGACCGAGCTTCAGATCGACCTCGATCCTCTGACTGCCGAGTTCGGCAAGCACTCCGGCCTGCTAGTCGCGGTGTCACAAACCGCGGATCCCACCGGATCCTGGTCGGTCTACAAGCTTGATACGACCGATGACGGGAGCAACGGCACGCCGTTCGACCCGAACTGTCCTTGCTTCGGCGACCAGCCGCTGATCGGGGCCGATGCCAACGGCTTCTACGTCACGACGAACGAGTACTCGATCGCGAGCTCCGCGTTCAACGGTGCGCACGTCTACGCACTCTCGAAGGCTGGAGTCGAAAGTGGGACCAATTCGTCGGTGGTCCACATCGACGCTGGCTCGTTACTTTCGGCTTACGGTGGGCTCGCCTTCTCGATTCAGCCGGCGACCTCACCCGCCGCTTCGTACGAAACCGCCAACAACGGCACGGAATACTTCCTCTCGGCGATGGACTTCGGGGCCGCGCCCGCGCTCGGGACGCGCGCGAACCGCCTGGCGGTCTGGGCACTGACCAATACCGCGTCCCTGAATTCTGCAAACCCGGCCGTCACGCTGTCGAACGTGGTGATCAATAGTGAGCTATACGCTCAGCCGCCCAATGCCGAGCAAAAATCTGGTCCGACACCGCTTGGCGATGCTGCTCATAGTCCACTCGAGCTGATCGCCGCGAATGACGACCGCCTGAATCAGGTCGTCTTCGCCGCGGGTAAGCTGTGGGCCGGCCTCAACACCGCGGTAAAGCAGCCAAATGGGGCCACGCTGGTTGGCATCGCCTACTTCGTCGTCACTCCGTCAGATTCAGCCGGCACGCTCACCGCGACGATGACCAGGCAGGGCTACGTCGCGGTGAATCGCGCGAATGTGCTGTTCCCGTCGATCGGTGTGACTGATAGCGGTAAGGCCGTCATCGCGTTCACGCTCGTCGGACCGGACTACTATCCCAGCGCCGCGTACGCGCCACTCGACCTGGCTACCGGTGCCGGTGCCGTGCGCATCGCGGGGGCGGGCCAATTGCCGGATGATGGTTTCTCCGGCTATCGCGTCTACGGGGGAGATGGGGTCGGTCGCTGGGGCGACTATACCGCCGCGGTCGCCGACGCGAGTGGCACGATCTGGATGGCGGCCGAGTACATCCCGAACGCCCCGCGATCCAGCCTCGCCAACTGGGGAACATTCATCAGCCACGTGACGCCGTGAACGGGACGGCAGCTGTCTCCTGAGCAGTGCGCAACGCGCCAGACGCGCGGCCGGCTCGTTCTGGCGAGCCACGACATCGACTAGCCCGTGCCGACCAGGACCGCCGCGTTCGCCGGCTGGTAGACGCTTTCTAGATTCAGCGTCCGCACGTGGCCATCCGGGTAGATCACTCGACGGGTTACGTGCGAGGTAAGGCCAGTCTGTGCCTCTTCCAGGACGATGACCCTTCCCTTCTGGAAGAGCGGCGAGGTGGTTCGCAGGACCCTGGTCGGCGCCGGAACCACGTCGGTGATCCTCTCGGGATCGACCTGGACCTGCCAGTCCGGTCGCGTTCCGATGAGCTGCACGTGGATCTGCTCGCCCTCGGTCCACGACTGGATCAGAAGCGCGTGAGGCGAGTCGTTCTTGAACTTGAGGTCGACGCCGTCGGCGGGTGAGACCGTCGCGTCGAGACCCAGGTAGCCGCGATCCTTGTAGAGTCGCATCCAGAACATGTGGTTGTGCCGCTCCTCGATCTCGTAGCCAGCCCAGAAGACCGGCTGGAAGACGGTCGAAGCAACCTGGCAGAGCCCGCCCGCGACGGCGGGGATGGTTTGCGACTGACCGTTCGAATCGGTCGAGAACGCGAAGCCCCACTGATAGCCATCCTGGAGCCTGGTCGGACCGACGGCCTGATTGAAGGAGAAGACCTCGCCCGGAGATACAACAACCCCGCTCAGCCGCTGAGCCGCGAGTGCGATGTTGTGGGCGCGCTCGGGAATGCTTCCGGCAAAGCTGGTCGCCCGCTCCTCGATCACGCCCGTGAGATCCTGCTGGAGCCGGGCGAGGTAGCTGTCATCCAGCGCGGTGGGTGATGTAACGACCGGTAGCTCGACCGTGCCCTCCTGCCAGTGAGCCGTCACTGCTTGAATCGCCGCTTCCTCATCGACGATCCAACCTTCGCGGCTCGGACCCGCGAACGACACCTTGCCGTCCTTCCAGGTAAACCGCGTCCGTGGCGTCGGGCGCCGGAACTGCTGATTGAGATTCGCGATGGTCTGGGCAAGCTTCGACCGATTCAACGAGAGGCCCGGGCGCCCTTGCTCCGGGCTGACGTCGATCAGATCGCCCAGGCGGGCACCGGCGAGCCGATACTGGAAGTCTCCAGCCTCGAGCGTAACTCCCTGATCGAGCAGATGCTGGGTCTGCTGGGCCAGGGCTCGGAGGTCATCGGCACGCACGGCTGGGAAACGCTCGGCAATCACGACGTCGGCCTGATGCCGACCGTCGAGGATCGAGCGGGTGAGCACGTCGAGCGTTGCCGACCGATCGACGCTAGCGCCAGTCCGGTCCGCGATCACGCTCACCCTGCCGTCGATAATCGTGAGCGACGCATCGCGCGGTGATCGATCGATCTGCGCGGCGATGTCCGACACGATCTGATCGAACGCGTGGCGGTCGACCGTCAGCGCGGGCGGGCTACTCTGGTAGCGCAGCGCCGTACGAAGCTGCGATGGAGGGACGATCCACTGCCGGTCGGTCGCTCTGACGACCAGCGGCTGTCCGACGATCTCTCGGGCGCGGTTGCCAAGCTGCTCGACCGTCGCATCGCTCAGGCGTGGCGCGACGACGTGTACGGGAAGGCGAAGCGGCCCGGAGCTCAGCGTACTCAGGTACTCGCGGATCTGATCGCGCGTGCGCGCGCGATCAAGTTTCATTCCAGCCCGACCCGGCTGGAGAGCGATCGCGCTGCCGATGACCAGCGCAGGCTCTCGGGCAGGCCGATCGACGCGCGCGGCGATCCGGTCGACAGCGTGGGCGAGTGCATCCTCGTCGACGTTCGCACCCGAACCGGCCGGTGGGAGCAGCCTGGCGGCAAGCCAGGGTCCGGCGAGGGAGACGAGCGGGGGGCCGTCACGTCCAATCTCGTAGCTGGCGCGTGCAATCTCGGCGGGCCTTGGTCGATAGCCCAGGTCGGTAGGGGTCAGATCGAGCTGCTCATCCCCGGCCTGAACGACGATGCGCTGGTGCCCGAATGCATCGAGCCTGGACTGCAGGTCGCGCGTCGCCTGCTCCACCGTTTTGCCGCCGAGATCGATTCCATAGGCCGTGACGCCTGGATAGATCCGGCCGGCATACGTGAGCCTGGGTGTCAGGACGAAGAGCGCGAGGATCGTGATCAGTGCTCCGGCCAGGACGGCCGGCACCGAATAGGCGCGACCACGCTGCTGCTTGATTCTCACGGCTTGGGCCATCCACACTCCTCGGCGGGTCGTGCGCTCCCGCGCAGATGACATCAGATCTCCCCGCGAGTTGTGCAGATTCGATACCAGCAGGCCCAGCGCTCGGAGGGTCCGCCGCGATGGTCGGTCAGTGCGATTGGCTTGGGAAGGGAGAGGAGGGAGCAAGACGGACCGGAACGGCACACGCGGTCAGATTGCGCCAAACCCGCGCATCCGAGGAGATCGAGCATCCCAGACGGCTTGACGGGTAAGCAGCTGTCGTATAAGATGAGTGGCACCTCGTGACGTGTATAAACCCGAAAGGTCGTATTCAATAAGCGCAAAGCGGGAGGAGTGATGTCAGACCTGCGCCCCGTGCAGTCCGTGACCCGTCGCGCGTTACTGCGCTCGACGGCTGTTGCTCTCGGCGCCTCCGTACTGGCGGTATCCATCCCAGCGTGCTCGAGTATTCCGCTTGTTGGCCGCAAGAAGAAGATGCAGATCTGGACCGACGCCACGTTCGCCCCGCCGTCCGATGACTATCAAACAAAGGAAATTCAGAGCTGGGCTGCGACGAAGGGCGTCGAGGTCGAGATCACGCGATCACCTGGTGGAGATAACCAGAAGAAGCTACAGGCCGCGATTGAGGCGAAGAGACTCCCAGACGTAGCCCAGGTTGATACTGGTCGTTTCACACAGTTTCAGCCGGCCCACATCTTCGTCGATGTCAGCGACCTGTTCAGAGAGTTCTCGCAGCAGTGGAACGGCTTCTACAAGCCCGCCGAGCAGATCGTTACCGTCGATGGCAAGCAGTGGGCGCTGCCGTACTCGATCGATACGTCGCTGATTCTCTCGCGGCTCGACTTCCTGAAGAAGGCCAACATCACCACGCTGCCGAGGACCTGGGACGAGCTTTTCTCCAGTGCGAAGGAAGCGATGCGCCCACCCGACTACTACGGCACGGGCTTCCAGCTAAACAAGGCGGGGACTGATGCCGAGAACACCTTCCGGATGATGATGTACGGCTTCGGTGCCACGCTCGTGAAAGAGGACAGCCGGACGCTCAACATCCGAACCCCGGAGATGGAAGCGTTTCTGGAGTACGCTCTGAAGACGTGGCAGCTCGGCACCTATCCTCCAGGCGTGACCGGCTGGGACAACAACTCGAACAACACGGCGCTTCAGGATGGTAAGGTTATCTACATCCACAATCCTGCCAGCCCCCTCGTCTGGGCACGGACCAACCGTCCCGAACTCTTGCCCAATCTTGGGGTATCGGCGACACCGGCCGGGCCAAAAGGGCAATTCAACTCGGCCTACCTTCGCGATGGCTTCGCCATCCTGAATACCGGCGACGATGCGCAAATTCAGCTGTCGCGTGATCTGCTGCGTCACCTCTACAGTAAGGATGTCTATACCAAGTGGATCGAGCTCGCGTTTCCGGCGCCCGCGGTCCGGGGTCTCGAGGACCTCGAGATCTGGAAGAACCCGCAGCGCGGTGGATTCCTCGAGGCGGCGAAAACGGGCATCCTCGACGGGTATCCGGGCCGTCCGACGCCGGCCCTGGCCGAGCTCGGCAACCAAGTACCAGTCCTCGGGATGGTCATTCGGGTGATCGTCGATAAGTGGACGCCCAAGCAGGCCATCGACGAGCTCGTCAAGATCGCCGAGCCGATCTACGCGAAGTACGACAAGAAGTGACGTCGCGGAACCCCGGGCATCCGAGACCACGCGTTGAACGTGGCGAGGTGGTCGACTCGGGGGCAGAGCATCTTGGTGCGAACAGTCGCCAGGACCAGGCCCATCACCGGACGATGTCCCCGATCGAGTTACGTCTGACTTGGATGTCCGAGGGCCCGCCAAGGAGGTGGCGTGAGTAGGACTATTGCTGGGGTCGCAGTTCCTGGACGTCGCGTCGGACTGAGCGCTCGGCAGCGTGAGCAACTCCTCGGTTACGCGCTGATCGCGCCCGCGTTCGCGTTCATTCTCGGGCTGATTCTCTATCCTGCCCTCTGGGCGATGTACTTCGCCTTCACTGACAAGGTGGTCGGGCAGGAGGCACACTTCGTTGGGCTGCGCAACTTTGCTTTCATGCTCGGCTATCCCGACTTCGGGCGCATGATCCTCAACACGGCGGTCCTAACGGTGAGTGCCGTTGCGATCAAGGTCGTCGTCGGGATGACGATGGCTCTCGCGCTGAACGAGAACTTCATCTTCCGATCGGCCATTCGTGGATTGCTGTTCTTGCCCTGGACCGTCCCGACGTTCGTCGCGGGGTTGGTCTGGCGCTGGATCTACGATGACCAGAACGGCCTGATCAACTGGGCGCTCCTGCAGCTCCACCTCGTCGCGGCACCGATTGCGTTCCTGGGGAACGCCAGCCTGGCAATGCCCGCGGTGATTGCGACGGTAGTTTGGAAAGGCTTTCCCTTTTTTGGTATCGCCTACCTCGCGGGGCTCCAGGCGATCCCGTCCGAGCAGTACGAGGCGGCTCAGGTCGACGGGGCTGGCCCGTTCCAGCGCTTTCGTTACATTACCCTCCCCGGCCTGAAGTACGTGATCCTGATCACCGTGATGCTTTCGCTGATCTGGACGTCGAATACCTTTGATCTGGTCTATCTGATGACGAATGGCGGACCCTCGAATGCGACCCAGGTCTTCACCCTCTTGACGTACACTGTGGGCATCGCGAACGGCCGAATCGGCGATGCATCGACAATTCCGATGATGGCGATGCCGCTATTCGCCGGGCTGATCGTGATTCTCACCCGAGTGATGATGGAACGTGGATCCGAGGAGGCGTGAGGTGGGTGTTTCGCTCGCGCGGTCACGCAAGACTATCGCGGTCTACGCGACCGTCATCTTCTACCTGGTGCTGGTGTTGTTCCCTCTGTACTGGATGTTCCGCTCGTCGATCTCGGATAACGCCGAGATGTACGGCGTCGCCATCCAGTTCATCCCGAGTCACCTTACGTTCGCGCAGTTCGATCAGGCTATCCAGAAGTGGCACTTCGGTCTTTACTTGCGCAATACGATCATCGTCGCGGTTTTGACGACGCTCCTGACGACGATCATCTCGTCGCTCGGGGCTTATAGCCTCGTGCGCCTCCGGTACCCGGCGCGTGGCGCTCTAGCACGTTCGATCTTGTTCGTCTACCTGATCCCCGGTGGGTTTCTATTCATCCCTCTGTTTATCATCATGGATGCGATCGGGCTGCTTGATACGCTCCTCTCGCTTGTGCTCACCTACCAAACGTTCGCGATTCCCTTCTGCACGTGGATGCTGATTGGCTACTTCAAGGGGATCAGCCCGGAAATGGAGGATGCGGCTCTCATTGATGGCTGCACCCGCCTGGAGTCTCTGCGAAAGGTGCTTTTGCCACTTGCTGCGCCGGGTCTTGTCGCCGCAGGAATCTTTACCTTCACGTTGTCGTGGAATGAGTTCCTCTATGCTCTCATCTTCATCCAGTCAGATGATGCACGCACCTTACCGGTTGGCCTGGCGGGCTTGATTCGGGGCGATATCTACCTGTGGGGCCCGATGATGGCCGGATCGGTCATGGCAGCCGTACCGGTGATGTTTCTCTACATGCTGGCCCAACGCTTTGTCGTCCAGGGGCTGGCCGCCGGAGCAGTCAAGGGCTAGATCATCTGCCGCGTACCGGGAGCGGCCAGGGGGAGCCGCTCCCGGTCGCTTACCGGAACGCGCGACTGTGCTGGATCGGCGCGGCGACGGTCTCCAGCACCTCAATCTCTTCGAGGGCGGCGCCCGCGCCACGAACGACGCAGGTGCGCGGCTGATCTGCTCGCCAGACCCGCATCTTGGTCTCCTGGCTGAGTCGGATGTCCAATCCCGCCAGCAACGACCCGCCGCCGGAAAGCGCAATTCCCTGATCCGCCAGGTCGGCGACCAGCTCGGGAGGAGTTTCCTCGATGGTCTCCCGAACGACTTCGACGATCTGCGCGACTGATCCGGCGATGGCCTCGCGGATCTCGACACTACTGACCTCGACGGCTTTGGGCAGACCGGTAATCACGTCGCGGCCGCGCAAGGTCACCATCCGCTCCTGGGGAAGGGGATAGGCGGAGCCGGCGGCAATCTTCACCTCTTCGGCGAGCCAGTCGCCGATCAGCAGGTTGTACTTCTGGCGGGCGAACGTCACGATGTCCTGGTCGATCTCGTTCCCCGCCACGCGGATCGATCGGCTGACGACGATTCCGCCAAGCGAGATCACGGCGACCTCGGTCGTGCCCCCGCCCACGTCGACAATCATGCTTCCGATCGGCTCGGTAACGGGAAGACCCGCGCCGATCGCCGCGGCCATCGGCTCCTCAATCAGATGTGCTTCGCGCGCGCCGGCGTTTCGCGCGGCGTCGTGAACGGCCATCTTCTCGACCTCGGTCACGCCGCACGGCACTCCGAGAACGACCCTCGGGCGGGGGATCGATCCCAGCTGGCGGTGGACCTTGCCGATGAAGTAGCTGAGCATCTGCTCGGCCGCGTCGAAGTCGCTGATCACACCGTCGGCAAGCGGACGGATCGCGACGACGTTCGCGGGAGTCCGACCGACCATCTGCTTCGCCTCGGCCCCGATCGCCAGAACCTTCTTGGTCTTCCGATGGATCGCCACGACGGATGGCTCATCGATGACGATACCCTTCCCGCGCACGAGAACCAGAGTATTTGCTGTGCCAAGATCGATGCCGATATCGTGGGCGAACATTCCGAGAAAGGTACCGAGCGGGTTGAACACGGCTCACCCTCCAGGAAGACCAGACAGATTGATTGGATGAGATCCATCACGTCGACCGACGCACCCGGTGCGAAGCGATCGCCCCGCGCGCCCAACGCGACGTAGAAAGCACCGCGCCCACGATGTACCGTGCGCTGGGCGCCTGGCCGAGCACGCCACCCTCGCGCCGCGCGGTGCACCGTTCATCCACGTACTGCGATCAGTTGATTCGGCGCCGTTTGCTCCTGCGCTTCGCGGCCTCTCACCGCGAATCCGTTCTCAGACCGTGGTGGACGAGAGCGACGCGGGCTTTCCGTCCTTGTCAGCCGCCTTCGGAAGAACCTGACCGAGCTTGGTCTGGCCAGCCGTCTGATTCGACGTCGTCGCCTGCTTCGGCTCGGACATATGAATCTGCCCTTCGATGAATGCGCCTTCGTGAACCACGAGCGATTTGGTGGTGAGCTGCGCCTTCACCTGCCCGGTCGGCATGATCTCGAGGCGTTCCCGGCAGTCCACCTCGCCCTGGAACTGCCCGGCGATCACGACGAGAGCCGCGCGAATCTTGGCGTCGACCTGGGCCCCTTCCGCCACGTGCACAGTATCGGTGGCGTCGATCTCGCCAGATAGGTGCCCCTCGACGCGAACGCTTCCCTGGGTCTTCAGACTCCCTTCCCAGGCGGTGCCGCTTGAAAGGACCGTGGAGCAATTATCCGTGACCTTCATAGTCTCCTTCGCACCTACCGTATTTTCTGACGCGATGTTTCCAACTGACTGACCACTGCTGGTCGCGCTACCGGCGAGATCACGGCTCGACGTGGGATTCGGATCCTGGGCCGGTGCTGCAAAGCGCTCGGCTGGCTTCAGCGCCTGACGCATCTGCTCGAACTCTTTGATGCTGTCCTTCCTTCCGAACATGCCGGTTCCAACCTCCGCTGCGCTTCCTCCGTCGATGAGACGGGTAATCCACGGACCCGACCGACCGGTTCTGTCCGCTGGCCCGAGTCATTCCGCGAGCTCTCGGGACGCGATAAGCTCTCGCCGTCACCGTGTGGCCGATGACACTGGGGGAGCAGAGAGAAATGTGCTTGGCGCTTCTCGCTTCCCGTGACGTCAACCCGAGACGCCGGTGGCGGTGATCCCTTGAGCCGGCCGTTGACAGACGCGGAATGATGCGCTCTCGCGGAAAAGGTGACCAGCCGGACGGGTTCCGTCCTTCTCACTGATGGCTGCCGTTCGAGAGCGAAAACGCTCGCTCGCCATCGGGCGCTAGCCTACCCGTTCCCGCGCGAGAGTTCAACCCTTTCAGGCGCGAATCTTTCAGGTTATTTTTGGGTAGCCGTTTTTGGCTAGCCTGAGCGGGGTGAAATCACGAGCCGGACTGCCGCCAGCCCCGACGCCACGTCGCGGGCTTACCGCGTCTCGGTGCCCGGCCAGACGCCGTTCTTTGCGCTGCTCCAGCCGCCTGTCGCACTGTATCATACGGCACTGGATGTCAAGGTCAATATCCTCTCTTCCTATCGGTACCTAGTACTTGTGTCGGCGATCTGGTGAGGGGCACCGGGGAAAGCGTACGGGCCTGGCGGGGAGAATTTCCGGCCCGGAGGAGAGGAGACCGGCGTATCCCGCGCTGCGGGACCGATAAGGCTCGGCCAGGACGGGGCAGGTGCAGCTACCTGCCCCGCGTGGCGATCTGGCGCGACGTCGTGTCAGAGAGGCGCGGTTCCGCGTGGCGCCGTCACGGGTTCAGGCTTTCCTGGGGCTTCGACTTGCGGACGAGCACCTGGGTCGTGAGGGCCATCGTCGCGCAGCTCACGCCAGCCTCCAGTGCGGTGCGGACGACTTTGAGCGGGTCGACGATGCCCGCCTCCCACATGTCGACGAACTGCTCCTCCACGACGTCGTAGCCCCAGCCCGGCGGCCGCTGGCGCAGCTCGAAGATGATCGGATTCGGCGAGAAGCCGCCGTTACGCAGGATCTGTCGCGTCGGCGCCTCCAGGGCCTGGGCCAGGATCTCGGCGCCCATCGCTTCGTCGCCGGTCAGCTCGAGTGCCTCGACGGCCGGAATGCACGCCAGTAACGCCGAGCCGCCGCCCGGCACCATGCCGCCCTCGAGAGCCAGCCGCGTCGCGGTGACGGCATCCTCGGCCTGCAGCTTCTTCTCATCGCGCTCGATCTCGGTTGGCGCGCCAATCTTCAGAATCGCCATGCCGCCGGAGAGCTTGCCAAGACGCTCGCGCATCTTCCCGCGCTCGTACTCGTCAGTCACGGTCGGCAGCTCGAGCTTGATCTGCGCAATGCGGCGGCGGATCGCCGCCGGATCGCCCGCTCCTTCGACGACGGTGAAGAAGTCGCGGTTGCACCAGACCCGCCGGGCCCGGCCAAGATTCGAGAACGTCACATTCTCGAAGAGTGCGCCAGCGTCCTCGCGAATCATCTCGGCGCCGGTGAACACGGCGATGTCTTCAAGAATGCGCAGCCGCCGGTCCCCGTAGCCGGGCGCCTTGACCGCGACGGTCGTGATGATTCCCTGGTCCTTGTTGCTGACGAGCGTCGCCAGCGCATCCCCGGAGACGTCGCCCGCAACGAGGAAGAGCTGCCTTTCACCATTCTGCAGGACGAGATTCAGCAGCGGCAGCACCTCCTCGGTCTTGGTCAAGAATCGATCGGTCACGCAGACCAGAACGTTCTCGAGCGTCGCTTCCATGCGTTGCCGGTCCGTGACCAGGTAGGGCGAGATCCACCCGCGATCCCACTGGATTCCTTCGACGTACTCGCGCTCGATGGTCGTCCCGTGCGCGTTTTCGACGGTCACGACTCCGTCGCGGCCGATGATGTCGAAGATCTCGCCGATCATTCCCGCGATCTTCGGATCCCGCGTGCAGGCCGAGGCGATCCGCCGCAGATCGTCGGGGGTCTCGACCGGGCGCGCCTGCTTGTCAAGCTCGCGCAGCGCGACCTCGAGAGCTTTCTCGATGCCGCGCTTGACGAACATCGGATTGCCGCCCGCCGCGACGTAGCGAATCGACGACTCAAGCACGCTCTGCGCGATTACGACCGCGGTTGCCGAGCCATCACCGGTCGTATCGCCGATCTTACAGGCGAGCTGGCGAATGATCATCGCCCCCATATCCTCGAATGGGTTCTGAATCTGCAACGTGCGACGGGCGATCGTCGCGCCGTCGTCGAGGATCTCGGGCGGCTTGTTCGTACCCACGATCGGCTGAATCGCGACAGTGCGAGCGCGTGGACCGAGCGTCACGCGAATCAGCCGTGACATGGTATCCACACCGCGCCGCAGCGCTGCGCGCGCCTCATCTTCCAGCAGCACGTACTGTTCGGGCATGACCGAAGGCACCTCGTCTAGAGCCGAATCTGTTGAGGCCAACGTGCGTCCCGTCGAGAACCACGCGTATCCCAGGACGCCGCGATAATCTATAACTGCAGCGCAAAGGATACAGGGTCGGTTCGGAACTTTCAAGTTTGCCGCGTGCGGACCAGCAGATCTAGCCTACCCGTCCCAGCACGACCGACGCCGCGGCATCGCGCGCCGCTCCCGATCGACCGGCCGGTGCTCGGGTGGCGGCGCTCGTGGAGGATGGCCGGGACTCGGGCGTGCCGCGGCCAGCGCCCGAATCCGCGACGAGCCTGGCTAGGCCGGGGGCGGATTCCGCAGCCGCTCGCGCCACTCCGCAAACAGCAGGTAGCCGATCGCGACGGCGACCGCGATGAACGGCAAGCTCAGCAAGATTGCCAGGCCAATGAGAAGACGCTTCAGCATGCTTACACCTTCTTTTTTAGATACTTGAGATGGTGCTGAGGTCGAGTGTGGAGGGTCTCGACCTCCTGCGGCACGATGCTGATCGATCCATCGGTTTCGAGAACGGCCAGCTTGACCTGATTGACATCGTCAATGCCGTGCTCGCGCATTGCCATCAGCACGTCGTCTGGATCGACCTCTTCGCGTCGCAGGTTGGGCATCACGAACTGTCCGCGATTGATCAGAAGCGTCGGATGCCCACGCAGCGCGGATTTGAAGAGACGCGAGCGCACGCCAAGCGCCGCGACAAGGTAGTTGATCACCACGAGGACCGCCGCCGCGATCAGGCCGCCGACGAGGGAGTTATCCGGTCCGACCATCGCGTTCTGCACCGCGTTAGCGACGGTCAGGATCACGACGATGTCGAACGCCGTCATCTGTCCGATCTCGCGCTTCCCGGCGATGCGCAGGAGGATCAGCAGGGAGACGTAGACGATGGTGGTTCGAATGATAATGTCCCAGGCCGGGATCGCAGGTGACAGGAGTTCGCTCATCGGATCACCCAAGGGAGCGATGAGTCCTGGACGCCAGGTGGCCCCGTGCGGTCACGTTCCGCCGACTGCTCCTCGGCGCCCCGGCAGGTCTCCGGTCGGATCTTCACGAGGGTGACCTCCAATCCTGGAAGGAGGGCCGGCTCGAACCGACCACGTCGCGGCGTCCGTCGTCGGGCAGCTCGAAGAGCACATCGGTGGTCATGCGACGCGCGCGTCTCGCGCGCGTCGCTAGCGCAGGCCTCCTGCTCGCCTCTCCGCGGATCATTGTACCAGGTTCACATTGCCTGGAACGACCGTCGTCGATCAGTGAACCCGCTTTGCCAGTCCCTGCCAGTAGGGCTCGCGTAGCTCGTTCTTCAGGATCTTGCCGGTCCCCCCTTTCGGGAGCTCCGACCGGAACTCGATCGACTTCGGCACCTTGAACCCGCCGAGGTGCGCGCGACAGTGGGCGATCAGCTCCTCCGCGGTGACGGATTGGTTCTCTTTCAGCGCGACGAATGCCTTCGGCACCTCGCCCCACTGCGGATCGGGTACCGCGACCACCGCGCATTCGTACACGGCCGGGTGCGCCGACAGGACCTTCTCGACCTCGACGGATGAGATGTTCTCGCCGCCGCTGATGATGATATCCTTCTTGCGATCGACGATCGTGACGTAGCCTTCCGAGTCGATCACGGCCATGTCGCCCGTGTGGAACCAGCCGTCGACGATGGCCTCGGCAGTCGCCTCCGGATCGCGGAAGTAGCCGTCCATGACGACGTTGGACCGCACGATGATTTCGCCCACGGTCTGATTGTCCGCCGGTACGTCTCGGCCCTCGTTGTCGACCACCCGAAGGTCGACGCCCGGGATTGGCAGGCCAGTGGTTGCCTGGCGCAGAAGGCGCTGCTCGTCGCTCTCGCGTTGTAGCAGCGTGTCGGTCGGCCGCGCGATCGTCAGGACCGGGCACGTCTCGGTCAGTCCATAGCCGGAGAAAACCTGGCAGCCGAGGCGCTTCTCGAGTGTCGCGATAAGCGTCGGCGACGAGGGTGCCCCACCGACGCTGATCTCGCGCAGGCTCGACAGGTCATACTGGTCCAGCTCCGGGTAGGCGAGAATGGCGTTGAACATGGCTGGAACCCCGCCGGTTCGCGTGATCCGCTCCTGCTGCACGAGGCGGCAGAAATCGGCGGCGCTGAACCGGCGCAGCATCACGTGACGGCCGCCCACCATCGTAAGGTAATGCGGCGTACCCCAGCCGTTGACGTGGAACAGCGGCACCATGTAGAGCACCGCGTCCGAGTCGCGATACGCACTGGCCGCCTGACAGTTCATCGCGTGCAGGTAGAGATTCCGGTGGGTCATGACGACGCCCTTCGGTCGGCCGGTGCTGCCGCTGGTGTAGAACAGCTCGGCGATCGCGTTCTCGTCGATCTGCAGCTCGGGACGTTCGGTCGATGCCTCGGCCAGGAGCGTTTCATAATCGTGCCCGCGGAACCACGAGGGCCGCTCGCCCTCGAGCGATACGACCTCGCGCACTGATCTCAGGCCCGGCTCAAGCTTCTGGTACAGCGGTAAGAGCTCCGGCCCGACGAAGAGAGCCCCAGGCTCGGCGTGGTTCAGGATGTAGGTAAGCTCTTCCGGACTTAAACGGACGTTGAGCGGAAGCAGAACTGCCCCCGCGGCAAGGACCCCGTAATAGCCCTCGAGGAGCTGGTGGCAGTTGAGGGCCAGGAACGCGACCCGCTCCCCTGGAGCGATGCCGAGGGAGCGAATAGCGTTGGCCAGACGGTTGACCCGCTCGCCGAACTCGCGGTACGTGAAGCGTCGCTCGCCATCCACGACCGCGACGTGGCTCCCGAACAGGCGAACTGCCCGATGTTCGAATTCCAGTGGGGTAAGTGGCACGATCATCGGAGCACCCTCCTCTATCCTCGATGCCCGGCGCTGCGCCGGACCTTCTTCAATGGTGCAGGGTGCGATCTATTGTATCACTGAACCGCGATGTGTGAATTCCCGAAGAGTGATACAATTCGAGAAATACGGTCGGAATCCCGGGAGGTCTAACTCGGCGCTCCAGCACGGGGCCGGAGACTCGGGCGGGCCGGTCGTCGAGGCCCCGGGCACGGGGCGCGTTCTATCCCTCCCGTTCAGAAATGGCGAGGGAGGGACCCCGGCCGTCGGTGCACGATCCTCACCGCTGCGGGAGTAACGAATGCTGCGCAATATCGACCACATCGTCGTCGTCGTTCGCGACCTCGCGAGCGCCTCGGAGGACTTTCAGAAAGCCGGCTTCACCGTCGTGCCGGGCGGGGAGCACGTGGGCGGCGCGACGCACAATGCGTTGATCGCGTTCCAGGATGGAACCTACTTCGAGCTGATCGCGTTCCGAGAGCCGGATCGCCCGCAGCCGCACAAATGGTGGCCACGCCTCGCGCTCGGCGAAGGACTGACTGACTACGCGCTGGGATCCGACGACCTCGCCGCCGACGCGGCGCGGATTCGCGAGCGCGGGCTCGTGGTGGAAGGTCCGGTCGAGGGTGGCCGCCTGCGTCCCGACGGCGAGCGCCTCGAATGGCGCACGATTCTCCTGGGACGGGGCGTTGCCCCCGACCGCGGGCAGTCGATTCTTCCCTTCGTCATCGAAGACGTGACCCCCCGTGAGCGGCGCGTACCAGGAGGTGCCGCGGCCGAGCATCGGCTGGGCCTCCAGCGGGTTGCCGGTCTGGTGCTGGCGACCTCCGACCTGGCGCGCGCCGTCACGGCGATCGAGGCGCTCCTGGGGCCATCCGGCCGGCGTCCGGTCACGTGGACGAGTGATGACGGCGAGGGTGTTGATTTTCTGATCGGCGCGCAGTGGCTTCGGCTGCTCCAGCCCAGGGGTTCGCGCAGCCAGGTGGCGCAGCATCTCGATCGGTTCGGCGAGGGACCATACGAGGTAGTTCTCGCGGGAGAACGGGCCCTGCCACCCTTTAGTGGCGAGCTGCTCGACGGCTCCCTGCACGGAGCACGGATTCGAATTGCACGATGAGGAAGGGCGCGCTCTTCGTTGGCGGAACGGCAGCAGAGCATGCGGTCTGTCTAACGTTCGGTCGGTGGTGCGGCCAGGATAGTCGACGCGTGCACTGCCTGGTCGTCTCGGGTGTAGAGGATCCTTGTCGGTGATGAGGTGGCTTCAGGTATGGACTCGACGACGACGGTGACGAATGGGCCGAACGGACAGGTTCCTGCCTCGGGGACGCGACCGCGTCCACGCGGGCCCGAGGAGCCTCGCGGGACAGCTTCGAGCAGCCGCGCCCCACGCCCGAACGACCGGCTTCGCTCGCCTCGCTTCTGGATCATCGCGCTCGGAATCTGGCTGCTCTTCCTCTTCCTGGAACAGCTTCTTCTGCCGCGTCCGACCGATCGCCTGCTGATCTCGTACACGTTCTTCAAGCAGCAGGTCGCTGCCGGTAACGTGTCGGATATTACCAGTCGCGGTGACGATATCCAGGGCGATTTCAAGTCCCCGGTGACCGATCCGTCTCCGGCTCCGGGCACGACACCAGGTCAGTTCACCAAGTTCGCCACGCGCGTGCCCAGCTTTGCCGACGAGAAAGCGCTGGGTGAGCTGCTCGACGCGCACAACGTCACGATCAGCGCGCGACCACTTGATGAGCCGCGCTCGCCGCTGGTCGACCTGGTCTTTGCTTTTGGTCCAACGCTCCTGTTTATCGGCGGCTTTCTCTGGGTGAGCAATCGGCTGGCCCGCGGGGCCGGTGGCGGTGTCCTCGGGTTCGGACGCAGCCGGGCACGGCGGTACGATGCCCAGGAAGGAAAGTCGGCCGTGACATTTGCCGACGTGGCCGGTATCGACGAGGTAGAAGCGGAGCTCGTCGAGATCGTCGATTTCCTGAAGCAACCCGAGAAGTATCGTCGCCTCGGGGGAACCATCCCCAAGGGCGTCCTCCTCGTCGGCCCCCCGGGAACCGGGAAAACGCTTCTCGCCCGTGCCGTGGCGGGGGAGGCAGGCGTCCCCTTCTTCTCGATGAGTGGCTCGGAGTTTGTCGAGATGATTGTCGGCGTCGGAGCCTCCCGCGTGCGCGACCTGTTCGTGGAGGCAAAGAAAGCTGCTCCGGCCATTGTCTTCATCGACGAGCTCGACGCGATTGGCCGACGGCGAGGTGGTGGAACGATGGTCGGCAGCAACGAGGAGCGCGAGCAGACGCTCAATCAGCTTCTCGTCGAGATGGATGGCTTTGATGCTCGCGAAGCGGTGATTGTTCTTGCCGCCACCAACCGTCCCGACGTTCTCGATCCTGCCCTGCTGCGACCGGGTCGGTTCGATCGGCGCATCACCGTGCTTCCGCCAGATCGTGCCGGGCGCGCGGCGATTCTGCGCGTGCATACGCGAGGCGTTCCATTGGATCCGAACGTCGACCTCGACGAGATCGCTGCCGAGACGCCCGGCCTGGTCGGCGCGGACCTGCGGAATCTGGTCAACGAGGCGGCTCTCCTCGCCGCGCGCAAGGGGAAGACAAAGATCGACCAGAACGACTTCGCCGAGGCGATCGAGAAGATCGCGCTCGGGGCCGAGCGCCGGCTGACGCTCTCAGCAGAGGACCGGCGCCGAATCGCCTACCACGAGGCCGGCCACGCACTTCTCGGGCTTCTCCAGCCCGAGGGCGATACGCCGCGGCGGGTGACGGTCATCCCGCGTGGGCAGGCGCTTGGCGTGACGCTCTCGGTTCCCGAGGACGATCGCTACAACTACAGCGAGAGCTATCTGCGTGCCCGCATCGTGAGCACGCTTGGCGGACGCGCGGCCGAGCAGGTCGTCTTCGGAACGGTCACCACCGGCGCCGAGAATGATCTGAAGCAGGTCAACGACATCGCTCGCGCGATGGTGACGCGCTGGGGAATGAGCGAGGAGGTTGGGCTGCTGACGGCCGAGGTCGCCGACGGCGATTTTCTTTCCCTGGGCTTCGGCGGCGCGGCACGCGCGCGTAGCGAGGCAACGGCCGTGGCGATCGACCGGGCCACGCGGCGGATCATCGACGAATGCTACCAGAAGGCGGTCGAGCTGCTCACGCGGGAACGCGCCCGTCTCGACGCGCTCGTCGAGGCGCTCCTCCGCGAGGAGTCGCTCGACGAGGGGCAGATGCGCGCGGTGACCGGTCTCGCGGCAACGACGGCGACGGCCCGAGCGTAAGCGTCCGCTCGCGGGGCACGGGGGCATCCTGGCCCGGATCGGTGGCCGTCACGGACACGCGCGCGGCGGGGAGCCGCGTCTGCCAGGATGAGCCGATCCTTGCCCACGACCGGCGATCGCGCGTATACTGAAAGTGTGCAGCAGGTTTGCTCGTCGTCGGCCATCGCACCGGAGATCCCGTGCGGTCAGTCCTGACGTTCCTCCTTACGATCTCGCGTCACGTGACCCTCGCATGATCGACGCCCTCGTCTTTGACTTCGATGGGCTGATTCTTGATACCGAAGGCCCCGACTTCCAGGCGTGGCAGGAGATCTACACGGCATACGGCTGCTCGCTTCCTCTTACGGTCTGGTCCGTGGCAATCGGGACCGTGGGCGCCTTCGATCCTTATGTCGAGCTCGAGCGTCAGCTTGGGCGTCCGATCGACCGCGCGACGGTCTATGAGCAGCACCAGCGACGGATGCTCAAGCTGATCGATGCCGAGACGGTTCGCCCGGGTGTCGAGACGTACCTCGCCGATGCGCGGCGGCTGGGAATTCGCCGAGCCGTGGCGTCGAGCTCACCGCGTGATTGGGTCGCCGGTCACCTCGCTCGCCTGGGCCTTCTCGAGCACTTCGAGTGTTTGCGCTGCTCCGACGACGTCCGTGAGGTCAAGCCGTCGCCCGAGCTGTACCAATCCGCGCTCGAGGCGCTGGGGATCCGGCCCGAGCACGCGATCGCGCTGGAGGACTCGCCCAATGGTGTGCTCGCGGCCAAGCGTGCCGGTATCTTCTGCGTGGCGGTTCCGAATCCGCTCACGCGCCAGCTTCCCCTGGATCATGCGGACCTTACTCTGTCGTCGCTGCAGGATCTTCCCCTCCAGGCGCTGATCGAGCGCGTGGGCCGATCTCGTCGCTGAGCGGGGCTGGAGCATTCGGTTCCGGGCCCGGCAGCCAGTAAGCGCGAGTAGCGCTATCCACCCGACGACCATCGTCTCTCACCGTCGAACCCGGCAAGAGCGGCGGAGGCGATGTCGACACGAGCGTGATGGGACGGCTCTGCCCGGTGAGCCGTGGGTCAGACTGTTCACGCGCCGTACCCCAGAGAATGCTCCGCGGGCTAGGAAGCTAGCTTCGCCAGGCCGCGAGGAGCGCCGTCAGGTCGCTGGTGGTCAGGATGACCGGCCGCGTATCTACCGTGGGTTCGCCGCGGCGGGGTGGTTTGATGACCTCGAGCTCGTCGACGTAGACCTGCCCGCCACACCGGCCGCATCGCGGAGCCATCCCCGGCTGCAGACGCACCGTCGGTCCATTGAGCGGCGCGATGAGCCGCGCTCTGAAGCCGGATTCGAGCTGCTCGCCTTCGAATCGTGCCGTGACGTGTCCACAGCTGTAGCAATGAAGCTCGCCTCGAACCCTCACCGTATCCATCTTTCTTACACCCCCGTCTCACGACTCTGTCCACGTGGCAGGCGAGAAGGCACGGGACCCAGATCCGACATTGGATGCAGGCTAGGTAGCGCTCCTTGGCCTCGAGGGCAATCATGACGTGCGGTCGAGAGACCGTGATCCACCGTAGGGACTATTCCCGTCCCATACTTTAGTCCTATAGCATCCGACCTCGCACGCGCTTCGCCGGTGCGCGCGCAAAGCATCGCCGCGGGGACGTTCGAGAGGAGATGCTGTCGCGCTGACCCGTCGATTCCGATTGACGGGGAACGCGCTGGGTGCCGTCGAGCTCGGCTACAGCACGCGGCGCCGGCTCGCCAATCCGATCCGCGCGTGCAGCGAATTCTTGACACATCATAGAAGCGGTTGTATCATCCTGGACACTCGCGGGCAGCCGCCAGTCCCTGCTTCCGCGAACCCGCGGCATCCTCCGCCGGGACAACTCGACGTCGCTCGTGATGTCGAATCGCTGCCTCGGAGGAGGGATGCATCGAAAAACGCGCTCGCCAGAAATCGCGTGCTGTTCGGACTATGCTGGACGCCTCGATGCCAGCTAACCACATGAGAGAGGAGTTCGATCGTGCCTAACCAGCGCAAGATTGACCGAGCTCACTTCCTACGGCTCTCGGCCGTCACCGCCGTCACAACGGTCGTCGCGGCCTGCTCGCCGCCCGCGTCGTCGACGCCGGCCGGTGGAGCAACGCCAGCGCCACAGGCGACGACCGCTTCGACAGCTCCGGCCCCGCAGCCGACGACACCACCCGCGCCGACGGCAACTCCCCAGCCGGTCGCGACGTCGGCCGCCATCGCCAAGGCCACCGAGGTCTCGATTCAGACCGCGAAGTACAAGGAAGCGCCGATGCTGGCGGATCTGGTCAAGGCGGGCAAGCTCCCGCCCGTCGATCAGCGCCTCCCGGAGAAGCCCTATGTCGTCCCTCACCCCTGGCTCCAGACTGGCAAGTACGGTGGCATCCTCAGACTCGCCTGCTCGGATAAGACCGACGAGGGGACGACACGGTTCATTCAGGAGAGCATGTATGGCCACTCGCTCCTTCGCTGGCTGAAGGATGGCCTCCAGATCGGACCGGGACTGGTCGAAAGCTGGGAGACCAATAATGATCTGAGCGAGTTCACGCTCCACTTCCGGAAAGGCTTGAAGTGGTCGGATGGGCAGCCCTGGACAGTGGACGACATCCTCTTCTGGTGGGAGGACGAGGTCCAGACCCCGGACCTCAAAGAGGATCCCCCGGACGAGGCTCGCTCGGGCAAGGGTACCCTCTTCAAGATGCAGAAGGTGGATGACACCACCCTCAAGCTGATCTACGACGCGCCCACGCC
>CADDYW010000026.1 GCA_902810745.1 Chloroflexota bacterium
CTCCCGCCCGGCCCTCATCGAGACGGTGCGCGGCGTCGGCTATCGCCTCGTAGACTGAGCCGTGTTCACCCGGATTCACTGGCGCATCGCGGTTGCCTACGTCGCGCTCATCCTTCTGGCTATGCTCTCCCTTGGCCTCTACCTGACCAGCACCCTGCGCGCGCAGGCGCTTGCTACTCTCGAAGATCAGCTCGCGCGCGAAGCGAGGCTGGTAGCCGACGATGCGACCTACCATCTGGTGAGCCGGTCGGGCACGGCAGATCTCGATCCCCTGGCAAAAGAGCTCGGGAGGCAGATCGGTGCACGCGTGACCTTGATCGCCCGCGATGGTACTGTGCTGGGCGACTCGGACCACGACCCTCGGACGATGGAGAACCACGGCACCCGTCCGGAGGTTCTGCAGGCGTTGCAGCTCGGGCGCGGGGAGAGCGAGCGACACAGCGCGACGCTTGATCGTGACTTGCTCTACGTCGCGGTCCCAATGCACAATCGGGATCAGATCGTCGGCGTTGCGCGGGTCGCGTTGCCGGTCCGAGAGGTCGATGATCCGCTGAATCGCCTCGCGTTGGTCGTCGGCGTAGCGACGTCAGCGACGGCTGTGCTGGCGATAGTCCTGGCAATCATCATCGCGCGCGTGACGGCCGGCCCACTCGCGCGGCTGACGAAGATGGCCAGGCTACTGGCCTCGGGCCACCTTAGTGAGCGCATCGCGGTCGATACCCGCGACGAGGTCGGCCAGCTTGCTGAGGCGTTCAACGATATGGCAAACGAGCTCCGGCAGAAGATCGACGCGATCGAGCAGCAACGATCGGAGACCTCCGCCATCCTGGCCGGCATGGCCGACGGGGTCGTCATTGTCGACCGGGATGGACGCGTCGTTGCGCTGAATCGGGCCGCCGAGCGAATGCTGGAGATCGACGAGGCGGCGGCGCGTGGTCGAAGTGTTGCCGAGGTCATCCGTCAGCACGAGCTGATCGAGCATCTGGCGCGTGGGGGAGTTCCGGGCGAGCCACTGGTGGTCGCGCTTGGCCGGGAGCACCGTCAGGTCCAGGTGGTGGTGACGCCGGTGAGAGTGAAGGGGACGCTACGCCAGGTAGTTCTCCTGCAGGACGTCACCGAGCTCCGTCGTGCGGAGCTGATCCGCCGCGATTTCGTCGCCAACGTCAGTCACGAGATCCGGACCCCGCTGGCCTCGCTTCGGGCGCTGGTGGAAACGCTGGAGGATGGTGCATTGGCCGACCCTCCTGCCGCGCGCGAGTTCCTGGCGCGGATGCACGTGGAGGTTGACGGGCTGAGCCAGATGGTGGAGGAGCTTCTCGAGCTGGCACGAATCGAGTCGGGGCGCGTGCGCTTCGATTTCGCTAAGACCGACGTTGGGAGCGTCGTGGAAGCCGCCGCCGAGCGCCTCCGGCCGCAGGCGGAGCGACAGGGACTGGTGCTGACGATCGATCGACCCGCAGAACCGGTCGAAGCCGTGATCGATGCCGACCGCGTGCGTCAGGTGGTCATCAACCTGGTGCACAACGCGGTCAAATTCACGCCGCCAGGCGGATCCATCACCGTGGCGGTCGAACGGAACGCCGACGAGGTAACCATCACCGTGGTCGATACCGGCGTGGGCGTTGCACGGGAGGATCTACCGCGCCTGTTCGAGCGCTTTTACAAGACCGATCGGTCACGAGCCTCGCCGGGCACGGGGCTCGGGCTGGCAATTGTGAAACATCTCGTTCAGGCGCACGGGGGGCGCGTCTGGGCCGAATCGGCCGGCGAAGGACGCGGGGCGACCTTCACGGTCGCACTCCCGATCGATGGCCCTCCCAGCCAGGCAATCCTGGACGTGCGCTCTCCCACCGAACGTTCATCCCGCGTTTAGCTCGCGTTAACGTTCACGACGCAGACTATCTCCTGGAATGATTGTACGATCCACGTTCTCTCCAGGAGACAAGTCGAGGGTCCGCGAGCTGCGTCACGCGCTCGGCACGGCGAGCACCGGCCGCGCGGCCGACGCGGGGCTCGCTGCTCTGGCGGCCAGCTGCGCGATAGCAGTGCTGTTGCTCGTGCTGGGCCTCGCCGTGTCGATGGCCATCGATTCTGCGCCTTCTCTCCACAAGTTCGGTCCGAGCTTCCTGACGGGCCAGACCTGGGACCCGGTCAGTGGCGAGTTCGGCGCACTCCCGTTCATCTACGGCACGGTCGTAACCTCGGCGCTCGCGCTCCTGATCGGCGCGCCGATTGGCCTGGGAGCGGCAATCGCGTTGAGCGAGCTGCTCCCAGGGCGAATTCGAGATGTTTTGTCGGCGCTGGTCGAGCTCCTGGCGGCGATTCCGAGCGTCGTCTACGGACTCTGGGGCATCTTCGTCCTGGCGCCGTTGCTACGTACCGACGTCGAACCGTTTCTGCGGAGCACGCTCGGATTCCTGCCGGTGTTCAGCGGTCCGGCGTACGGCGTGGGAATGCTTGCCGGGGGGGTGATCCTGGCGATCATGATTGTTCCGACGATCGCGGCGGTGAGCCGCGACGTGCTGAGAGCCGTGCCGGCCGATCAGCGAGAGGCGATGCTGGCGCTGGGCGCTACGCGCTGGGAGATGATCCGGGGGGCGGTGCTGCCGTACGCGCGAACGGGCATCGCCGGCGCGATCATCCTTGGTCTGGGCCGAGCGCTTGGCGAGACGATGGCGGTGACGATGGTCATTGGAAATCGTCCCGCTATCTCGGCGTCGCTGTTCGCGCCGGGCTACACGCTCGCCTCGGTGATCGCGAATGAGTTCGTCGAGGCAACGACCGATCTGCACCTGGCAGCCCTGACCGAGATCGGACTCGTGCTCTTCGGCGTGACTGTCGCCGTCAACGCGGTTGCGCGCCTGCTGGTCTGGCGGATGGGATGGGTCGGCGGCGATCGCGTTCGGGCGGTGGTGTCTGACCGATGATCCGGCGGCTGGCAATCGCGCGACGGCGTAAGGTGGCTAATGCTTTGATGATTGGTCTATGCCTGCTGGCCCTCGTCGCGGCCGTGGCGTTCTTGCTCGCTGTCGTCGGCCACGTCGTGGCAATGGGCGCGGGCAGCCTGGATCTCGCATTCCTCACGGGGATACCCAGACCGGTCGGCGAAACCGGTGGGGGAATGGCGAATGCCATCGTCGGGACACTCCTGCTGGTCGGCCTGGCGGCACTGGTCGGACTTCCCGTGGGGATCGGTGCTGGCGTCTACCTGGCCGAGTACGGCCACGGTCGGCTCGCGACGCTGGTGCGGTTCGTCGCAGACGTTCTGACCGGGATCCCGTCGATCACGATCGGTCTGTTCGCCTACGCGCTGCTTGTCGTTCCCTTGCGGAGCTTCTCGGCTATTGCCGGTGGCTTCGCCCTCGGCATCATCATGCTGCCGGTTGTGACCCGAACGACCGAAGAAATGGTGCGACTGGTACCAGCATCCGTGCGCGAGGGAGCGCTCGCGCTCGGTATTCCGCGCTGGCGGATGATCACCTCGGTCGTGCTCCCGACGGCCCTTGGAGGGATCGTCACCGGCGCTCTGCTCGCGATCGCGCGGATCGCCGGCGAGACGGCCCCTTTGCTTTTCACGGCTTTCGGCAATCAGTTCTGGAGCTGGAGCCTTCGGGCGCCGATCGCGGCGCTACCGCTCCAGATCTTCACCTACGCGGTTTCGCCATACGAGGATTGGCACCGACAGGCGTGGGCCGGGGCGCTGGTCCTGATCGCGATCGTCTTAATCGTGAGCCTGGGCGCGCGATACGCCGTCCGCCGCCGAACGATTGGAGGGTAGATGTTTCCAGTTCGCACCGCCGCGGTCGCGGCCGACCCGCCGGAACCACTCCAGCCGGCGAGCGACCAGCTTCACTCGCTCGAAACCAGGCGGCTGTCTGCCTGGTATGGCGAGCGGCTTGCCATTCGCGATGTCAATCTGAGTTTTGCTCCTGGTCAGATTACCGCGATCATCGGCCCATCGGGCTGCGGAAAGTCGACGTTGGTCCGGTGCCTGAACCGAATGCACGAGGTCACCCCCGGCGCCAGCGTGACCGGCAGCGTGCTACTCGACGGCGACGATATCTATGCGCCGGGCGTCGATCCGGTCCTGGTCCGCCGCCGGATCGGGATGGTGTTCCAGCGGCCGAATCCATTTCCGACCATGTCGATCTTCGATAATGTCGCGGTCGGGATCCGACTCAACGGCGTCGATGTCGGCAAGTCGCTGTCGGATCTCGTCTGGGAGGCACTCGACCGCGTTGGACTCTGGAACGAGGTCAAGGATAAGCTGCGCCAGCCGGGAACCGCGCTGTCCGGTGGCGAGCAGCAGCGGCTGTGTATCGCGCGCGCCCTGGCGATCGCGCCAGAGATTCTTCTCCTGGACGAGCCGACCGGCGCGCTGGATCCGGCCGCGACACTCAAGATCGAGGAGCTCTTGCGGCAGCTGAAGAACGAATTCACGATCGTGATCGTCACGCACAACATGCAGCAGGCCGCGCGGGTATCGGACGTGACCGCCTTCATGCTGGCCGGTCCCGACCGCGTTGGCACGGTCGTCGAAGTCGGTCCGACTCGCCAGATCTTTACGAGCCCGAAGGACCGGCGGACCGAGGATTACATCACCGGTCGGTTCGGGTAGGCCTCGCCGTCGCTGCCAATCGAGCTGGCGGCATCCGAAACGGGCACGTTCCCGGCCTGGCTCGCCCCGGCGACCCCGGTCATCGGGGCGCGACGGAACCGATCCGATCGAGCGTCGACCTCCGAGTGCCGACTGGCAGAGCTCTCGCGGGATCAGAATCCGTCTCTCTTGCCCCGGAATCCGGATCAAAGGAGCGCGATGAAATGTCTGGACGAGAAAGTTTCGACCGTGAGTTGCGTCGCCTGCAGGACGAGATGCTGATCCTGGCGAGCATGGTCGATCAAGCGATCGCCGAGGCGGTAGACGCGCTGCGCCACCTGGATATGCACGCGGCCCATCGAATCATTCGCGCTGACCGCCAGGTCAACGAGAAGCGCTTCGCGATCGAAGAGGTGGTCGTGAGCGCCATCGCCACCCAGCAACCGATGGCACGAGACCTTCGGACGATCCTCGCGGTTTTGCACATAACGATCGAGCTGGAGCGCATGGGCGACTACGCCGCGGGCATCGCCCGGATCATCCTCATGCACGGTGAGCAGCAACTGCTGAAGCCGCTGATCGACATTCCCCGGATGGCCGAGCTTGCCCGGACGATGCTTCGCTGTTCTCTCGACGCCTTTATCCATCGCGACGCGGTGATGGCTCGGCAGATTGCTTCCCAGGACGACGCCGTCGACGCCCTCTACGATCAGGTCTATCGCGAATTGCTCACTTACATGCTGAATGATCCGACAACGATCGATCGCGCGACCTGGCTTCTCTGGGTTGCCCACGACCTCGAGCGCATTGCCGACCGGGTGACCAACATCTGCGAACGCGTGGTGTTTCTGGTGACCGGCGAGCTGGAGGAGACGAATGTGTCAGGCGAGTAGCACCACGGCGCCCGGATCCCCGCCCCCCTTCGCGCTATAATGGGTCCATTGTCGCGCCGACGATTGATTCTAGCGAGGAGCACTGGACCGATGCGTAGTGATCGAATCAAGCGCGGATTCGAGCGTGCCCCACACCGCGCGTTGCTGAAGGCGACCGGTGTCATTCAGAGCGATGATGACTTCCACAAGCCCTTCATCGCCATCGCGAACTCCTACGTCGACATCATTCCGGGCCACGTGCATCTGAAGGAATTCGGCGAGGTCGTGCGTCAGGCGGTGCGGGAGGCAGGCGGCGTTCCCTTCATGTTCAACACGATCGGGGTGGACGATGGCATCGCCATGGGGCACCTGGGGATGAAGTATTCGCTTCCGAGCCGCGAGCTGATTGCCGACTCGGTCGAGACGATGGTCATGGCTCACGGCTTCGACGGCATGATCTGCATCCCCAATTGCGACAAGATCGTCCCGGGGATGCTCATGGCGGCGATGCGTCTGAACATTCCGACGATCTTCGTCAGCGGTGGACCGATGAAGGCGGGACGCACGCCTGACGGGAAAGTCGTCGACCTGATCTCGGTCTTCGAAGCGGTCGGAGCCTACAAGTCCGGGCGCATCACCGATGACGAGCTCAAGACGCTGGAGGATTACGCCTGCCCGACCTGCGGCTCCTGCTCCGGAATGTTTACCGCCAATTCGATGAACTGTCTCTGCGAGGCGCTGGGCGTCGCCCTCCCGGGGAACGGGACCATTCTGGCCCTCGATCCAAGGCGGGAAGAGCTGGCGCGGCGCGCCGCGTTTCAGCTGATGCACCTGATCGCGGTCGACCTCAAACCGCGCGACATCGTCACGCCGGAGGCGATCGACAATGCTTTTGCGCTGGACATGGCGATGGGAGGCTCGACGAACACGGTCCTGCACACCATGGCCCTCGCGCGCGAGGCTGGCATCGATTATCCGCTGCGTCGCCTGAACGAGGTTGCCGACCGAGTTCCCTGTATCTGCAAGGTCAGTCCGTCGTCGCAGTACCACGTCGAGGACGTTGACCGCGCGGGCGGTGTCTCGGCCATCCTCTGGGAGCTTGCGAAGCGGCCGGGGATCCTGCATCTCGACCAGATGACCGTGACCGGTCGCACGCTTGGCGAGAACGTCCGCGGCCACGACAGCCAGGATACCGCCTGCATCCGAACGCTCGACAATCCCTACAGTCCGACCGGTGGTCTCGCGGTGCTCTTCGGCAATCTGGCCCCTGACGGTGCGGTCGTGAAGGTAGCAGGCGTGTTGCCGCACCTGCAGACCCTTCGAGGTCCGGCCATCGTCTACGACTCGCACGATGATGCCAACCGCGGCATTCTGGCGGGCGAGGTCAAGCCCGGTCAGATCGTCGTGATTCGTTACGAAGGTCCGCGGGGAGGGCCGGGGATGCAGGAGATGCTGGCGCCGACCTCGAACATCATGGGTATGGGGCTGGGAGACAAGGTCGCCTTGATCACCGACGGGCGATTCTCCGGAGGAACTCGTGGCGCCTGCATCGGCCACGTCTCGCCCGAGGCGGCGGCCGGCGGCCCGATCGCCCTCGTTCGGACTGGCGACGTCATCTCCATCGACATTCCCAATCGACGGCTGGACGTGGAGCTCAGCGAGGCCGACCTGGCCGAGCGCCGCAAAGCCTGGACGCCGCCGGTTCAGGACGGTCTAACCGGCTGGCTTGCCCGTTATGCCCGGCTGGTGACGTCCGGCAGCCAGGGAGCCGTGCTGGCCATCTAGAGCGGGGATCAGGGACTAGGGATCGGGTTTGGAGCTCATGGCGGGCACGGTCTTCGATGCCTGACACCGGTCCATCGTGTCCGCTCGGCGCTATGGATCAAAACGCGGAACGGGTCGACCGGACCGGGGTAGACCAGGGATCTGCCCTTGGAAAGTGTTCACCCTTTCCGAGTGCGCCCTGGCTCCCCGATCCCTGCGCCCGGTCGCCCGCGTCTGGGAGGCCGGAGACACCGGCACCTCAGCGGCGTCTGGCGTTCGTGCAACCCCTCTCCTATCCTCTCTCCGACACGGGGAGAGGAACTCCCGCGCGTGGGTCGCTGCTCCCGCTCCCCCCGCGTCGAAGGCTCCCCCTGGCGAATGGGGACAGGAGGTGAGCGAGAGCGGGCGGGGGTGAGACGAGATGTTCCGCCATCCTTGGTCGCGGCTTACCGTTGGAGGCGGGAGATCGACGTTCCACGTCGCCTGGCGTCGGAACTCCGAGCCGAGAGATTATCTGCTGCTCACGGTTTGTTTAACTCTCGCTAAACTCGCCGCGGGAGAATCGACGGTGGAGAACGTTACGCGAAGTGAGAAACGTGAGGAGATAATCGAGGAATGAGTGTACCGAACATGACTCGACGCGGGTTTCTGCAGGGCGCGATCGGTCTTGCCGGGATGACTCTCGTCGCCGCCTGCAGTGGACAGCAGGTGTCGCCCGCGCAGTCAGCAGCAACGCAGCAGCCGGAAGCGCAGCCGACCGCGACGGCGAACGTGCAGCCGACCGCGACGGCACGGAGCGCCCCGACCAGCGCGGCGAGCGGCCAGACGATTCTTCTCAATGGCGCCGGATCTACGTTCGACTATCCGCTGTTTTCGAAAGCATTCAGCGAGTATAGCAAGCTGCACCCGGAGGTTCGAGTCAACTACCAGTCGGTGGGGTCGGGGGCAGGCATCCAGCAGCTGACCAAGGGGACCGTCGACTTTGGCGCAACGGATGCGCCGATGACTGATCAGCAGATCCAGGACGCGGGGGGCGATATCATTCACGTGCCCGTAACGCTTGGCGCCGTCGCGGTCGCTTACAATCTGCCGGGAGTCGAGGAAGGTCTTCATCTGACCGGCTCGGTGCTTGCCGACATCTATCTGGGCAAAATCACCACCTGGAACGATCCCGCGATCACGAAGGTCAATCCTGGTCGGCAGCTCCCCAATACGCCGATCGCGGTGGTTCATCGCTCAGATGGGTCAGGCACCA
The DNA here is from genome assembly GCA_902810745.1 of Chloroflexota bacterium. Taxonomy (GTDB): domain Bacteria; phylum Chloroflexota; class UBA6077; order FW602-bin22; family CADDYW01; genus CADDYW01. The sequence goes on from CADDYW010000026.1 coordinate 8,489, forward strand.
CCGACATTTTCACGACCTACCTATCCGCGATTAGCCCGGACTGGAAGAGGAAGGTTAGCAGCGGTACGTCGGTGAACTGGCCGGTTGGAATCGGAGGCAAAGGATCCGAGGGCGTATCCGGTCAGGTGAAGCAGACGCCGGGAGGGATTGGCTACTTCGAGCTCGCCTACGCCAAGCAGAACAATCTCACCAGCGCGGCGATCGACAACGGGTCCGGGGCGTACCTTCTTCCATCGTCGGATGGTGCCAGCGCCTGCGCGGCGCATGCCGCGGGGAGCATGCCCGCGGACCTGCGCGTGCGAATCGCCGGCTGCAGCGGTCAGGATGCCTACCCGATCTCCGGCTTCAGCTGGGTCGTGCTTCACCAGAAGCAAGCCGACAAGGCGCGTGGAGAGGCATTGGTAAATCTGCTCTGGTGGCTGATCCACGACGGGCAAAAGGACGCGAAGGATCTGTACTACGCGCCGCTCCCGTCGTCGGTGGTGAAGCTCAACGAAGAGAAGCTGCGAAGCGTAAGCTATCAAGGGCAGCCCCTCTTGGTCACCGGTTGAGTCAATATATCGAACACGTCACAATTTGATGGGATCAAACGGTTGACTCGAATTCACAGCGCGTGATATAGTACCCGCTAACGAAATACCGAAACGCGTCGAAGGGGAGCAGTAGGCGAGGCTCAAGCGCTCCAGCGATTCGGGGATGGTGGAAGCCCGAAGGCCGAGGCAACGCCGAACTCGCCCCGGAGCAGCCCGGTCGACGGTTCAAGGATGAATCAGGTAGACCGGAGCCGGGCGGGGCATCCGATATCGTGCCCGAGCGGATTCTCTGATGCTGGTCTCGGTTGGACACGCCAAGGTGGCGTGGCGAGGCGAGGCATCGATCCGGTCGGTGGCGTACTGCTACTGCCGAGGGTGGTACCGCGGGAACATTCCCGCCCCTGGAGGGCGGGATTTTTGTTACCGTGGATCTTCCTGGCACGAGTATCTGCCGCCGAAAAGGGTGGTACCACGGGAAAGGCTCTCGTCCCTGATCGGACGAGAGCTTTTTTGATCGTGGTGGATAACGGGGCCATCGTAGACCATGCCTGGTCCGCCACGGTCGGTTCGCGCCTTTGAGAAGGCTCGTATGGAGGAGGAACTCATGGCAATGACAACACCGCGTCCCCGTGTCGCATCCAGCACCGGCGTCACCTCTCGTCGCCTCAACGGGTCGCAGATCCTTTGCGAATGCCTGATTCGCGAAGGCGTCGACCTGATCTTCGGCTATCCGGGTGGGGCCGTCCTCCCGCTATATCACACATTGCCAGAGTTTCCACTTCGTCACGTCCTGGTACGGCACGAACAGGGTGCTGTCTTCGCCGCGAGCGGCTACGCCCGTGCGACGGGGAAGGTTGGCGTCTGCCTTTCGACCTCCGGTCCTGGTGCGACGAATATGGTGACCGGTATCGCCGATGCCCTGATGGACTCGGTGCCCATCGTCGCGATCACCGGCCAGGTGTCCACGGCGATGATCGGGCGCGACGCCTTTCAAGAGATCGACACGACCGGTATCACGCTTCCGATCACCAAGCACAACTATCTCGTCGAGCGGCCGGAAGATCTCCCCACGATCGTTCGAGAGGCGTTCTATATCGCGCGACACGGACGCCCGGGGCCGGTTCTGATCGATATTCCGAAGGATGTGCAGCAACGCGAGGCTGAGTTCGTGTGGCCAGAAGAGGTAAAGATCCGTGGGTACCGTCCGACGGTCCACGGCAATATGCGTCAGATCCGGCAGGCCGCCGAGCTGATCGGCCAGAGCAAGCGCCCCGTGATCGTCGCCGGGCACGGCGTCATTATCTCGCGCGCGTACGCCGAGTTGAAGGCGCTCGCGGAGAAGGCCCATATTCCGGTCGTCACGACACTTCACGGTGTGAGCTGCTTCCCGGAGTCACACGAGCTGAGCTTCGGTATGACTGGGATGCACGGGGCAGCGTACGCCAATAAGGCGATCAACGAGTGCGATCTGCTGATCGCCGTTGGGATGCGGTTCGACGATCGCGTGACGGGCAAGGTCTCCAGCTTTGCTCCTAATGCAAAGGTTATTCACATCGACATCGACCCGGCGGAGATTGGCAAGAACGTCAAGGTGTCCGTGCCGATCGTGGGCGATTGTCGACACGTCCTGGCGAGTCTGGTGCGGGAGGTCGCGAGCAGTCGACACGACGAATGGGTTGCGCTGATCGCGGACTGGCGGCGGGAGATGCCGATGACGACGATTCGCGATACCGATCGCCTCCTCCCGCAGCACGTGGTTCGAGAGATCTACGACGCGACCGAGGGCAAGGCTCTGGTCGTCTGCGACGTCGGGCAGCACCAGATGTGGGCCGCGCAGCTGTACTGGTACGACGTGCCCAACAGCTTTTTCAGCTCCGGCGGTCTCGGCTCGATGGGCTACTGCCTGCCGGCCTCGATGGGCGTCAAGCTCGGGCGTCCCAACGAGACGGTCTGGGCGATTGTCGGGGACGGCGGTTTCCAGGTGACCATGCAGGAGCTGGGCACGATCGCGCAGGAAGGCATCCCCGTCAAGATCGCGATTGTGAACAACGGGTACCTGGGAATGGTTCGACAGTGGCAGCAGTTCTTCTACGACCGCCGCTATTCCGCCTCGCCGATCAAGAATCCGGACTTCGTCAAGCTCGGCGAGGCGTACGGCATTCCTGCCGCGCGGGTTACACGCCGCGAAGAGCTCGCGGGAGCGGTCCGTCGGGCAATGGACACCGATGGCCCGTTCTTGATCGACTTCGTCGTGGAAGCCGAGGAGAACGTCTTCCCGATGATTCCATCAGGCGGTGCGTTCTCCGATATCATCCTGCGAGAGAATAGTTGACGGGGCTGGGAAGGTAGGAACCCCATGAAACGGACAGTGGTCGCACTCATGGAGGATCGCCCGGGCGTGCTCAACCGGGTGGTGAGTGTCCTGCGGCGTCGTAGCTTCAATATCGACAGCCTGGCGGTCGGTCACACCGATCAGCCGGGGATCTCCCGGATGACGATCGCGGTCGACGGGAATGACGATGTGATCGAGCAGGTCGTCAAGCAGCTCTACAAGATCATTGACGTGATCAAGGTGTCAGACGTCAGCGACGAGAAGCTCGTCGCGCGCGAGCTTGCCTTGATCAAGGTGACCGCGACCAGCTCCACGCGCTCGGAGATCATGCAGATTGTCGACATCTACCGCGCGAAGATCGTCGACGTATCGCACGAGTCCCTGATGATCGAGGTAACGGGACCGGAAGAAAAGATCGACTCGCTTCTCAATCTCCTTCGCGGATTTGGCATCAAGGAAGTCGTCCGAACCGGGCGCGTCGCGATGGTGCGGGGCTCGGGTGCGACCCGCGCACCCGATGACGAGCCGGAGAATGGAAAGATACGCACCACGACACGGCTGGTCAAACAGGCTATTGGATCATAGGTCGAGTGCGACGTGCTGATGCCCGAATCGGGATCACGCGGAGGCTCAGCACGCGCGACCCAGAACTGAAGGCAGGAGCTACGAGTGGCCGTAACAATCTACTACGATGCGGATGCGGATCTTGGTCGTCTAAAAGGTCGGAAGATCGCGATCATCGGATACGGGAGCCAGGGACACGCTCACGCGCTCAATCTGAAGGACAGCGGCCTCGACGTCGTGGTTGGGCTGTACACCGGCAGCCGATCCTGGGAGGCAGCGCAGCAGGCCGGACTGGAGGTGATGACGGTCGAGGACGCCGCATCCCGCGCCGATATGATCATGATGCTTGTGCCCGATCAAACGCAGAAGGACCTGTACGAGCGCGCCATCCGTCCTTCGATGCGTTCGGGCAAGACGTTGATGTTTGCGCACGGTTTCAACATCCATTTCAATCAGATCGTGCCACCCCCGGAGGTCGACGTCAGTATGGTCGCGCCGAAGGGGCCCGGGCACATCGTTCGTCGCCTGTTCACCGAGGGCGTGGGGACGCCCGCGCTGGTCGCCGTCCAACAGGATGCTTCCGGCCACGCCCGAGACGACGCACTCGCGTATGCCAAGGGAATCGGTGCGACCAGCGCGGGCGTGATCGAGACGACGTTCCAGGCAGAGACCGAAACAGATCTGTTTGGTGAGCAATCGGTTCTCTGTGGCGGGGTCAGTGCGCTCGTCAGAACCGCATTCGAGACGCTGGTCGAGGCGGGGTACCCGCCCGAGCTGGCCTACTTCGAGTGCTGCCACGAGCTGAAGCTGATCGTCGATCTGATCTACCAGGGCGGCCTCAGCTACATGCGCTACTCGGTGAGCGATACGGCGGAGTACGGCGACTATACATCCGGACCAAAGGTCATCGACGAGCACGTACGCGAGTCGATGCGCCAGATACTCCGCGACATCCAAAGCGGCACGTGGGCGCGAAACTGGATTCTCGAAAACCAGGCTGGCCGCCCCAATTTCTACGCGATGCGCCGTCGCGAGGCGGAGCACGAGCTGGAAGTCGTTGGCAAAAAGCTGCGGGCGATGATGCCCTGGCTGAAGGGAAAGTAGAGCGAGGTTAGCCATGGATCGGGTGATTATCTTCGATACAACCCTGCGAGATGGTGAGCAATCGCCGGGGGCGTCGCTGACGGTCGAGGAGAAGGTCGACATCGCTCACCAGCTCGCGCGACTGGGCGTCGACGTTATCGAGGCCGGGTTTCCGATCACGTCGCCCGGCGATTTCGAGGCGGTTCAGCGGATCGCACGCGAGGTGCGTACTGCCACGATCTGCGGTCTCGCCCGCGCGGTGCCCGCGGATGTCGATCGTGCCTACGAGGCGCTGAAGGACGCCGAGGATCCGCGGATCCACGTGTTCATCTCCTCGTCGGACATTCACCTGGTCCACCAGATCCGGAAGAGCCGCCAGGAAGTGCTCGAGATTACCGATGCGATGGTTCGGCGGGCGAAAAGCTATGTCTCCAACGTCGAGTTTTCGCCCATGGATGCGAGTCGCTCGGAGCGGGAGTTCCTGGTTGACATTCTTCGCGTCGCGGTCGAGGCCGGGGCGACGACCCTGAACATCCCCGATACGGTCGGCTATGCCGTGCCAGAGGAGTTCGGGAATCTCATCGCTTATCTGATCGAGCACGTGCCGGGCGCGGACCGCGTCGTCTTCTCGACCCACTGCCACGACGATCTGGGAATGGCGGTGGCAAATAGCCTGGCGGCGGTCAAACGCGGCGCGCGGCAGATCGAGTGCACCATCAACGGTATCGGCGAGCGTGCTGGGAACTGTTCGCTCGAAGAAGTCGTCATGGCGCTGCGCACGCGTTCGGATTATTTCGGCATTGACACGCGCATCGATACCACGCAGCTCTACAAGACGAGCCGTCTTGTATCGAACTACACGGGCATTCTGGTCCAGCCAAACAAGGCAGTGGTCGGCGCGAACGCCTTTGCGCACGAGTCGGGCATCCACCAGGACGGCGTTCTGAAGGAGCGCACGACGTTCGAGATTATGGATCCCCGTGATGTCGGCCTGCGCGAAAGCACGCTGGTGCTCGGCAAGCTCAGCGGGCGGCACGCGTTCAAAGCGCGGCTGGAAGAGCTTGGCTACCACCTCTCGCCGGAAGACCTGAACCGTGCCTTCGCGCGATTCAAGGAGCTGGCGGATAAGAAGAAGACGGTCTCCGATCAGGATCTGGCGATGATCATCTCCGACGAGGTTCGCGCGCCGACCGAGATCTATCGGGTCGATCACGTCCAGGTCTCGTGTGGGGATCACAGCATCCCGACGGCGACGGTACGGCTGATCGGGCCTGACGGAACCGTACTGTGCGATTCGGCGACCGGTACCGGTCCGGTCGACGCCGTCTACAAGGCCGTCAATCGGTTGATCGGCGTCGAGAACCGGCTGATCGAATACTCGGTTCAGTCGGTCACGGCCGGGTTGGATGCGATCGGCGAGGTGACCATACGCATCGAAGCGAACGGCCGTGTCTTCGGCGGCCGAGGTGCAGACACCGATATCATCGTTGCCAGCACGCGCGCCTACGTCAATGCGCTGAACAAGCTGATCGCGGCCGCGCGCGAGCCGGCGGTCGCGGTTCTGAGCGGTGACCACGGCTAACCACGTCCCTAAGGAGTACGTTCTTTGCAAGCAACCATCGCAGTCTTGCCCGGTGACGGCATCGGCGTCGACGTGACCGCCGAGGCCGTCAAAGTTCTGAAGACCGTTGCCGAGACCTACGGGCACCAGTTTTCGTATCCATCCGGTCTCGTGGGAGGCGTCGCGATCGACGAAACCGGAACCGCACTTCCGCCCGAGTCTCTGGATCTATGTCGTGCGAGCGACGCGATTCTGCTCGGGGCAGTCGGCGGACCCAAGTGGGATGATCCGCGCGCAGCCGTTCGGCCCGAGCAGGGTCTGCTCGCGCTCCGCAAGGAGCTTGGCCTCTACGCGAATCTACGGCCGGTCAAGCTCTACGATTGTCTGATCGATGCGTCTACGCTGAAGCCGGAGATCGTCCGCGGCGTCGATCTCATCGTGGTTCGTGAGCTGACCGGCGGGCTCTACTTTGGCCAGCCGAGCAAGCGATTTGACGGACCGAACGGGCGAGAAGCGGTTGATACGATGGCCTATTCCGAGCGGGAGGTCGAACGGGTCGTACAGGTCGCCTGCGACCTGGCGCGGAACCGGCGTAAGAAGGTGACGTCCGTCGATAAGCAGAATGTACTCTCCACCTCGCGACTCTGGCGCGAAGTCGCCACGGAGGTCGCACAACGAAATCCTGACATCACGGTCGAGCACCTTCTGGTCGACAACTGCGCGATGCAGCTAATCAAACGGCCGGCCGAGTTCGATGTGCTTGTGACGGAGAACACGTTCGGAGATATTCTCACGGATGAAGCCTCGATGCTGGCTGGCTCGATGGGCATGCTGCCGTCGGCGAGCCTGGGTGCGGGCAAGAGGGGCCTCTACGAGCCAATCCACGGTTCGGCGCCGCGTCACGCCGGGAAGAACGTGGCAAATCCGATCGCGACGATTCTCAGCGCCGCGATGCTTCTGCGGTATAGTCTCGGCCTTTCCGCCGAGGCGGATGCGGTCGAGGCAGCGGTGCAGCGGACGCTCGATGACGGCTACCGGACCTATGACATTCAATCGCCGGGGACGACACTGGTAGGAACCCGTGAGATGGGAGACCTGATCGCGGCTCGGATTGCACGGAGCTAACGACGATGGAGCGCCAGATCTTCATCTACGATACCACCCTCCGCGATGGTACCCAGCGCGAAGGGATCTCGCTTTCGGTCGACGACAAACTGAAGATCGCGGCGCGGCTGGATGAAGCCGGTTTCCATTACATCGAGGGTGGGTACCCCGGCTCCAATCCAAAGGACGTCGAGTTCTTCTCGCGCATCCACGAGCTTACGCTCCGTCATGCCAAGCTCGTCGCCTTTGGAAGCACGCGTCGTCCAAATGCCCCTACCCCGGATCCAAATCTCACCGCGCTCACAAACGTTTCGACGCCCTGTGCCTGCATCGTCGGTAAGAGCTGGCTCCTTCACGTCGACAAGGTTCTCGGCACCACGCCCGAGGAGAACCTGTCGATGATCGCAGACTCGGTCGCCTATCTGAAGGCCGCGGGACGCGAGGTGATCTACGACGCCGAGCACTTCTTCGACGGCTACAAGGACGATCCCGAGTACGCCCTGGCAACACTTCGGGCAGCGGAGAAAGCAGGCGCAGATTGGCTCGTCCTGTGTGATACGAACGGGGGCGCTCTGCCAAACGAGGTGAGCGCGATCGTGGCGTCGGTCGCGGAGGCGCTTCCCTCGGCGCGGATTGGCATTCATACGCACAACGACGGGGAGCTGGCCGTGGCGAATACGCTCGCGGCAGTGACCGCGGGTGCGCGTCAGGTTCAGGGAACGATCAACGGATACGGCGAGCGGACGGGCAACGCCAATCTCTGCTCGATTATCCCGAATCTCCAGCTCAAGATGGATCTCCGTTGCATCGATCCCGATCAGCTACGCCATCTGACCGATCTGTCGCACTACGTGGCCGAGGTCGCCAACCTTGTCCACGACAGCCACCTGCCATTCGTCGGGGCGAGCTCGTTCGCCCACAAGGCGGGACTTCACGTGAACGCGGTGCTCAAGAACAGCCGGTGTTACGAGCACATCCCGCCAGAGCTGGTCGGCAATCGCCAGCGCATCCTGGTGAGCGAGCTCAGCGGTCGCAGCAACGTACTGGTGAAGGCACAGGAGTTTGGACTGGATCTCTCCTCCCAGTCGGTCGACGTGCGACACGTGCTGGATACGCTGAAACAGCTCGAGAGCGAGGGATTCCAGTTTGAAGCAGCGGAGGCCAGCTTTGAGCTGCTGATTCGACGCCTCCAGCCAGACTATCGCCCACCATTTGAACTCGTGGATCTTCTGGTCCTGGTCGAGCGGCGGCACGGCACGGGGATCGTGGCCGAGGCGACGGTGAAGATCAGAGTCGGCGAGACGGTTTACCACACCGCGGCCGAGGGAAACGGTCCGGTCAACGCGCTGGACGCGGCGATCCGCAAGGCACTGCTCCAGTTTTACCCGGAACTTGCAAATGTTCACCTGGTCGATTATAAAGTGCGTGTGCTCGATGGAAACGATGGCACCGGGGCCGTGGTCCGGGTCTCGATCGAGACAAGCAACGGCAAAGACCGCTGGGGAACCGTCGGGAGCTCTGCCAACATCATCGAAGCGAGCTGGCTCGCGCTCGCGGATAGCCTGGAATACGCTCTGCTGAAGTCCCCGCGTTCGGCACCCGTGTCCATCCCATACGGGACCAGCGTGACACGTCAATGACGGCGCTACCGCTCCGCACGTCAACGGTAGCGCGGGGTGGTGGCGTCGATGCGGCTTCGGATCACTCCTCGCGTTCGGGCTGCGCTGGTCAGCCTCCTTCTCGTCGCGGTGGTTGCCGCGTGCGCGGTCGCTCCGGTCGCCACTGCACCGCCGATTACACTCGTCGTGTGGGTGGATAATCCGGCCATCGGGGCGTCGATTCAGCAGCGCATCGTCCCTTTTATGCGTGATTACCCCAACATCACCGTGAAAGTCTTCGATCAGTTCGGGCGGATCAGAAATGGCGACGTCTCGACCGCGATCGAGGCACTGGCGAACTCGACGTTGTCACCAGACGTCGTCGCTCTGACAAATCAGGACTTCGGCCTCATGAGCAACCGCGACGACCTCGTCGACCTGCGTCCGTACATCTACCAGGAGACGAACTTCCAGCAGGATGATTTCTTTCCTGGTATCCTGGATGTGTTCCAGGATCGCGGAAAGCAGGAGGCCATTCCCTCCGAGCTCGTCCCGTGGGTGATCTTTTACAACAAGACGCTGTTCGATCAGGCGAAGGTAGAAGAGCCGTCGCTAGAATGGACGACGAGCGAGTTCATCTCCGATGCCGAGCGGGTGCAGGCCGCAGCCAACCAGAAGCAGCAGGTCGTCGGCTTTGTTGCGGATCCGACCATCGCGATCGTCCCTTTCGTCGAGGAGTTCGGGGTCGTGCCGCAGGATGCTGCCGACGATCCAGATGCTCGCTGGCTAGATGACAAGCGCACGGCAGATGCTCTCCAGTGGTTTGTCGACCTCAATCTCCGAGAGCACATCATGCCGGTCGAGCGTGGAAATCGTAGTCTCGGCTTGTGGTTCGTCGGACGCGCGGCAATGACGGCAGCGTTCATGGATCAGCGCAATCAGCTTCCCCCGTACCTGCAGCGGCAGTTTGGGATTCCTCTCACTCCGACGGCAACCGCCTCGCCCGTTCCGCCTCCAGGCTGGCGGTTCAAGTGGGGCGTGGCGATGATGCCGAAAGCAGAGATTCAGACCACGATGTACTACGTCTCTGGGTACGGAATTCCTCAGACTTCACGAAATCCGGACGCCGCGTGGTCGCTGATCGATTATCTGACACGCCATCTGCCCGAGCAGCCGGGACGGGCGTACGTGCCAGCACGCGAGTCCCTCGCGCGCTCCAAGGAGTTCGCCGCCTTGTATCCGGAAGACGGTCGGGATGCGTACATTCGTAGCATCGAGCTGGGACATCCGATTCCGGTCTGGCCTCCGCAGGCGCAGCCGTCCTTCGACGATCTGGAGGGAGCGCTGACCGGCTCGGTTCATCCGGCGAATGCTCTGCACGCTCTGCGTGACCGTGTCCAGCCGATTCTCAATCGTCCCACACCACCGACGCCTACGCCGATTGGCGGCTGATCGTATCAGGCGTGGCCGGGTGACAACGCCCTGCCACTGGGGAGCCTCCTCAGGCGGTTCGGATGCGACGATCGATGGAGTCGCAGACAATGGTGGGAAGCGCCTCGACGGTACGGACAAGCTGACCAGTCGAGCACTGGATTGGCTGGCCATCGATCTCCGGCTGGTATGATGCCTTGAATTCCTCCTCGGCCAGCCCGACGCCAAAGGCGAGGACCATCAGCCTCTCGTTCCGCGGGACGACCTGATTTCGACGCTCGATCTCGAGTAGCCGTTCGGTGAGCGCCTGGCGATCGCTGCTGATTCCGTCGGTGATCATGAAGATGGTCTTGAGCCCACGTTGCTCGGCCAGGTCGGCAATCGCACGGTCCAGGCAGGGGGTTTCTCGCGTCTCGGCGTGCTCGGCCTGATACATCTCGTGCACCAGGTAGCTGAAATCCTTGGGCACGTAGGACGACGACGGATCGATCTGCAGGTTGTGAAACTGGCATTCCTCGAAGCTGCGCAACACGGTGACGTGATCGCTGAAGGCGATGAGCTCGTAGGGGATCTTCAGACGCTCGTGAATTTCACAGAAGACGACCATCGTATCGATCAGCTGGTCGAACTTCCGGCTGCGATAACCCCGTTGGACAACGCTCCCGCTGACGTCGAGCAAGATGACGTGCGCAAAATCCTTCTGGCTGTCGTCCCGTGGTTGTCGTCGGCCCTTCAGGAAGGCGGTAGCAGGCGAGATCACCAGGTTTTCCGGATGATCTGGATCCACCTCTCCGCTATCGCCACGGCGCCACCGCCGTGGGCGCCGCCACGGGTCGAATGTTCCGAAGCGACGACGGTTCAGAATGGCGATCAGGCCCTCGCGCTCGTCGGAGCCGTTCAGGAGAGCGTCGATCTGGGCACGCAGTCTTCGCACTGCTTCGAGGTAGTTGAAATCCTCGTAGGCAGGTGCATTTCTGCCCCGATGGCCCAGGCGACGGAAGCGCTGAATGATTCCGCCCGTCCATCGTGACGCCTCCTGGCGTGGCACGGGGGTACCCGCGGTCTGGACCGCGGCTGGAGGTGGCGGTCGTGGCTGGTCGTCGTCCTCGTCCGACGGTTCGGCGTCGGCGTCCGGAATAATCACCCACGAGGTCGGAGGCTCGTCGTCGGCCGGGCTTCCGCGAACGAGCGTTCCGAGGTCGTCGACAGCCGCTTCGGCATCGTCCTCCTCGTCGTTCGCGGCGTCGGGTGAAGGCGTCGGTTCGTCGTCGACCTCGGCGACGGCGCCCCGCCGGATGATCTCTCGACTGAGCGCGACCAGCTCCAGATAGACCGGGAAGACGTCGGTCTGGACGATCTGAACGAGCATGGGGAGGTCGTCACATGCCGCTGCGCGAGCAATCGCCTCCCAGGATTGAGTGAGCGCTCGCCGCACACGCTCGTCGGGTGGCGAAGCCGGGGATACGCCGACGAGCTCCGCGGCCCATCGGCGGGTGAACTCATCGATGAACGCGTGGTGAGGTAGGACCCGGCTCTGAATCCGCCGTTGATCGAAGTCGTTCTTCTGGACCAGAGAAGTGTCGCGGTAGAGCTCGACGAAGTAGCCGCGACTGCCTGGAAACTGCTCAAGGTAGAGGCGATTGACGCGCAGATCGTTGACCGCGTTGAGAAGTAGCTCGGCGGATCGCGTCTCGCAGCCGCGGGTGATTGCCCATCCCACGAATTGCTCGAAAATCGGACCGGCCGCGCGGCCACTGAAGAGGACCTCGGCAATCTCATGACAGAGCGCACCGATCGAACGGCCTGGCGGCCATTCCCCGAGCAATGCCGCCGGATAGCAGACTTCGGAGCGCTCTGGGTAGTAGCCCCACCAGCCACCGGGAACGACTCGAACCTGTCGATCCTGGAGAAGTAGCCTTGCGACGGTCTCTAGTTCGGAAGGCTGATAGGGATGCATTGATGCGAGGTCAGAGCTGCGGTCGGTCGACCTGGTCTCGGCTCGTCGTACGTCCTGGTTCATTGATCGCCTATCGGTTTCTCCGGGCTTCACTGGCTAAATCTGCGACGGCTCATGAGCAGTCCCCGGTGGCTGGACTCTCCCTCGCCGCGATCAGCCCGGTGCAAGCCCGTACTGAAGGAGCACCGGCTCGAGGACCCGCCGAACGGTATCGGGCGCGCCATCCAGAATGCCGACGCGCAGGCGCTCGGCGAAATCAGGGCCACCGCCTGCCCGTGCAATCGCCACTAACTCGGCGGTGCTCAGCGCCGCCCGCCGCGCGGCCTGACGCAGCGCCTCCTGCGAGGCCCGCGAGAGGCCTACCAGGGCGGCAGGGTCTGCCTTCCCGGCGACGAGTCGCCGGCAGTAGTCGACGAGACGAATGCAGCGCTCGACGGTGCCGACGTGTGCTCCGGGCGCCACGAAGCGGATGATCGCGACCTCGTCGTCCACGGGCGGATAGCCAAGGCCAATGATGGCTCCGAAGCGATTCTCGACGCCTTCGTTGAGTGGCTTCACGCCGGGCCCTTCGAGGTAGCCCGTCGCGATCACCCGCGCGGACGGGTGCAGGTGGTACACGCGGCCGTCGGGGAGCGCTAGTCGCGCGCCCTTATCGAACAGTCCGTTCAACAGCGAGTGGACATCCGGGTACGCGAGGTTATACTCGTTCGCGATGACGACGTAGCCCTGGGCAAGCGCCTCGAGGAATGCCTGCGTCTGCCAGCGAGTTGCCCCCGCGACGAGGCGACGAACTGCGCTGAGATCTGTCTTGGCCGTTTCGCCGGTGAATCCTACTTCGACCACCGGTCGGCGCCGCAGGTAGGCCAGCGTGCGGGCGAGGCTCGATTTTCCGGCTCCAGTGGGTCCGGCGACGAAAACTGGCCGGCCAAGCAGCAGCGCTGCCTCGGCCAGCTCGAGTGCGGCCACGGAGTGCACCGTGAGGCACGGAAGCAGCTCGGGGGGTCGCAAACGCCGTCCCAGTGGCCCGGGAACGTTCAGTCCGTCGCGGTCGCGGAGCAGCCGGCTGATCTCATCCAGGCGGTCGGGGTCGACGATCTGTCGCCCGTTCTTATCGTACGCCCGAATGCGAAAGCCCAGCCCGTGGCGGCTCGACCGATCACCCGCTCCGTCGGGATACATTGGTTCGGCGATCAGGACTTTTCCCCCGTCGGGCAAGGCACGGGTGTAACGAACGCGATGAATCACCGGTGCACGCGTCGCGGAGGTTCCCTCGTCGAGGCCGCGCGACGGGGGCCTGGCGGTTTCGATCGGGACTGCCTCGCCGGGCCGAAGTGTTGGCCATTCGACGCGGAAGGGCCGCAGCTTACTGGTCTCCGACGCATCCAGGCGCGTATTGCCCAGGACGTCGCGTGCGCGGGCAACGGCGCGCTCGCGCGCGTCCGGGGGAACCGTGCTGAGCAGGGCGCGGTCCAGAACCTCGGCGAGTGGCAGGCCCGTGATCTGTGCCAGGCCCAGCCAGTGGACCAGTGTTCGCGTCGACAGACGCGTGGACATCACGTTCCCGATCTGAGGATCCTTCCGGAGCGTGGCGGCAAGACTGGCAATCTGTCGGCAGATCGTCGGGGCGACACGGACGTCGAGGCTGGCAAAGAGGTGCTCGGATGCGAACTCGTGCTCGATCGCAATAGCTTCCTCGTCGACCGGCAGGAAGTCCATCTCGATGTATCCGAGGCCCCGACCGAACCGTCGCTCGATGGCCCTGCCCATGTCGAGAGTTCCGACGTAATTAGGGTTAGCCGTGCCGATCAGTCCAAACTCGCCGTGGACCTGGATCTCGACGTTTCCGCGCTCGGTTCCCGAGAGAACCAGGCGCCCGGTGTCCATTGCCTGGGAGAAGACGTTGAGCAGGTCCGGCGGGAGCATGTTGATCTCATTTAGGAGGAGCTTCTGGCCGCGTAGCATCGCTTCGACCGCGGGCCCCGGCACGGTGAGCGTGCTCTGCTGGAGGTTGCTATCTCGAACGAGCTCGACTGATGTGTAGAAATCGCTCAGAGCGGTGTCTCCGCTGAACGATAGCTCGGTACACGGCTGGTTCGCGAGGTAGCAATAGGTCTTCGCCATGGTCGTCTTGCCGCAACCGGTCGGACCGACGAGGAGGATGAAGCCGTGGTGAGCTACGGCCGTATCCACGTCGGCGATACGTCGCAGCACGCGGGCCATGGAGGGTGTAAGGTACGAGAAGATCTCTGACGTGTCGGGGACGTTCCGACGCAGGTCGGACGGGTCCGGCACGCGCAAAAGCTGACTATCCCAGGAGGCCGGATCGGGCCCCCGGTTCAGCTGCCGCAGTTCGGGCCGGCTGGGGTACTGACGGCGTGGGTACCGCTGCCCCTCGACGGTGAAGCTGTCCTCCTCGAGCGACACCAGTGGGCCGAACTGCTTGGGAAATTCGTTCACCGCGACTGTCGACCGATCCTGACTGATCATCGCGCGATCACGAGTAGCGCTCTTCCTTCCATGGATCACCGCGCATGTGATAGCCGTACTGTTCCCAGAAACCGGGTCGATCAGTCGCGAGGAACTCGAAGCCACGTACCCACTTGGCGCTCTTCCAGAAGTACAGGTGAGGAACGACGAGGCGCAGAGGCCAGCCGTGCTCCGGGGTCAGGGGCTGATCGTCGTGCGTATCGGCGAGGAGGACGTTTGGCCTGAGCAGATCGTCGAGAGGAAGATTCGTCGTGAATCCGTTTTCGGCATGAATCATGACGAACTTCGCAGTGGGCTGGAGCTGAACGCGCTCGAGCAGATCCTTGACTGCGACGCCCGTGAAAGTGTTGTCGAGACGGCTCCAGCGGGTGACACAGTGGATATCGCAGTGGATCGTCGTGCGGGGAAGCTCGTGGAACTCATCCCAGCTCAGGCGTACGGGCTGCTGGACTAATCCAAAGAGGCGAAAGTCCCAGGTTTTTGGATCGACCGTCGGAACATTGCCGTAGTGAAGAACCGGCCATTTCCTGGTGACGACCTGTCCGGGTGGAATCCGCGATGGGTCGATAGTCTGCTCGGAACGTTGCTCGCGATGGAAAAAGTCAAACACGTCTGATCACTCCTTCGGTCAGACCATCCAGCCGGTCCCGAGGATTATGATACATCAATTGCTCGCCGGGCGCGATGCTTCGAGCGGGGATCGACCGAGGGGTGGCAGCTGGTTGTCACGCGGCCTGACGGCCGTGCCGCGCCTTGAGCCACGCCTCGAACGCTGGCAGGGGCAGTGTATTGACGATGTCCTGACTGGTAAGCCAGCCGCGGCGGGCAACCGCGATGCCGTACCGCAGGGTTTCGAAGTGCGCCGGCCCGTGGGCATCGGAATCGACGACGAGGCGGCAGCCGAGATCCTTTGCGCGCCTGGACCAGATGTCGTCCAGATCGAGCCGATTGATCTGGCTGTTGATCTCGATCACGACGCCAAGCGAAGCTGCGCACTGGAGGATCGCTTCCAGATCGACCTCGTAGCCCGGACGCTGACCCAGGAGGCGGCCAGTCGGGTGATTGAGCACGTTGACGAGAGGATGTTGCATGGCACGCAAGATACGCTCGGTCATCGCTTCACGCGACATCTGGAAGCGGCTGTGCACCGAGATCGAGACAAACTCGAGCCGACGGAGAGCATCGTCGGATAGATCGAGTGAGCCATCCGGCCGGATGTCCACCTCGGCGCCTTGAAAGATGCGAAACGGCGCCAGAGTCCGATTGAGACGATCGATCTCTCGCCGCTGCTGTTGCAGGCGCTCCGGCGACAGGCCGCGGGCGATAGCCAGCGAGACCGTGTGGTCGGTGATGACGATGTAGTCCAGCCCAGCATTCCGGGCGGCGACGGCCATCGCTTCGATCCCGGCGGTTCCATCGCTCCAATCGGTGTGCGTGTGCGGGTCCCCGCGCAGATCTGACTGTTCCACGAGGACCGGAAGGTTATGCTGAGCCGCAGCCTGAAGCTCACCGCGATCCTCTCGAAGCTCCGGCGGCATCCAGTCGAGGCCGAGCGCATGGTAGACGTCCTCCTCGATCTCGCCGCCCAGGCGACGGCCGGTGCGTTCCTCGAAGACCCCATACTCGTTGATCTTGAGGCCGCGCGCGATCGCCATGTCGCGGAGCGCGATGTTGTGCAGCTTGGACCCGGTAAAGTACTGTAACGCGGCGCCCCAGGATCCTGGCTCGACGACGCGTAGGTCGACCTGCAGTCCGGTTTCGAGCAGCACCGTTGCCTTGGTCGGCCCGCGAGCGAGTACGTCGCGAACCAGGGGGAGCCGCGTAAAGTGCTCAACGGCCGTTGGCGGGTCGTGCGAGGCAGCCAGTAGATCGATGTCTCCAATGGTCTCGCGCATCCGGCGAAGCGAGCCCGCGGGTGAGACACGGAGGAAGATCGGATCACGACGTAGCAGGTCAACGATGTGGTTGGCGATCGGCCAGGCGACTCCGAGCAGGAGCCGTTGCTCGCGCTGGGTCCAGCGGCGCGCAGCAGCCAGGAGCCGCTCTTCGGAACGCGGCCCGAACCCGGGCAGCGTTCGGATCCGGTGCGCTTCCGCCGCCCTGGCAAGCTCTTCTGGCGTGTGAATGTTGAGGGCTTCGACGAGCTGACGGGCGCGCCGCGGTCCGATTCCCGGGACGCTCAGCAAGCTCTCGATCGCGGGCGAAACCGATCTCTGGAGCTCCTCCAGGTAGCTGCTGTGTCCGGTGCGCAAGAACTCGTCGAGCTTCGAGGCAATCGATGGGCCAACCCCGGGGATCGATTCGAGCCTTCCGTCCTGCCAAACAGTCGTGAGGCTTTCGGTCATCCCTTCAATGTGAGCGGCAGCCTCGCGGTAAGCTCGAACGCGGAACGGGTTCTCGCCCTTCGCTTCGAGGAGAAGGGCGATGCGCTGCAAGAGCTGCCCTGCCCGCTGATTGATTCCAACCGTATCGTCTGGGGGTCTGTCTTCCACCTCTGGACCTCGCGTCGTCGGCCGAGCGTCAGGTGCTACTGTTCAGGGCATCGCTCTGACGGAAGTACGCGGCAACCTCTTCTTTATCCATGCTACACCCACTCGAGGCGACGCGCAGCGATGCCAGTGGCTAACCTGTCAGTAAACGCGGCGCTACCTTCAAGTGACGCTCTCGCTGCCTGGCTCGTCGCATGGCGCCGGACGCAAGACGTATGCCGAGTTCCGCGAGCGGCCCAGGACTTGCATCAGATGGCAATGATCTGGTTGGCGCGAGGCGCGATCGATCGATGGCAAAGCAGCAGGTGGTAGGACGACTGATCCCTCTTGGTGGCGTTGGGGAGATCGGCAAGAACTCTCTCGTCGTCGAGTTCGGCGGCGACATGCTCCTGGTCGACGCGGGAGTCATGTTTCCCGAAGAAGAGCTGCACGGCGTCGATCTGGTCATCCCCGATTTCTCGTACGTTCTTCAGCGCGCGGATCGGTTGAAGGCGATCCTCCTGACGCACGCGCACGAGGATCACGTTGGAGCGCTGCCCTACCTGCTCAAAGAGCTTGGACGGAAGGTTCGCATCTACAGCCTGCCGCTCACGCTTGGGCTCGTCGAGCCAAAGCTTCGTGAGCACCGCGTTATCCGCTTGGCGGAGCTCATTGGCGTATCGCCACGCGACCGGATCTCGATCGGGTCGGTGAACGTGGAGTTTGTTCCGGTCAGCCACAGCGTGCCAGATAGCGCCTCGATCGTCCTTCGGACGCCGATCGGTACTCTGTTCTTCACCGGCGACTTCAAGTTCGATCAGATGCCGGTCGAGGGAGAGCCGACCAATCTGAATTATTTGCGATCGATCGGCGACGAGGGTGTACTTCTCCTGCTCTCTGATTGTGTCCGAGTCGAGCGCCCCGGGATCACCCCGTCCGAGCGGGTGGTGGGCGAAGCACTGGACGGAATCGTCCAGGATGCGCCAGGGCGGGTAATCATGACCACCTTCGCCTCGAACATCATCCGGCTCGAGCAGGCGATCGATGTGGCTCACCGCCACGGCCGGAAGGTCGCCGTGGTTGGCCGAAGCATGGAAGATAATCTGCGCGTCGCGAGCGATCTCGGCTACATCAGCGTTCCACCGCGCTCCCTGGTGACGGTCGACGAGCTTCGGCGGTTGCCGCAGGACCAGGCCATGATCCTCACGACGGGAAGCCAGGGCGAGCCAACGTCAGCTCTGAGCCGCATTGCCATGGGTGACCACCCATTTGTCCGCGTGATCCCGGGCGATACGGTCGTGATCTCGGCGACACCGATTCCGGGAAACGAAGAGACCGTCGCTCGCACCATCGATAACCTCATGAGGCGTGGCGCGAGCGTGCTCTATCCCCCCGTTGTGCCGAACATCCACGTGTCCGGACACGCCAGCCGAGATGAGCTTCGGGCGCTGCTTCAGCTTCTGCGACCATCTTACGCGATGCCCGTCCATGGCGAGTATCGCCAGATGGTTCACTACAAGATGCTTGCGACGGAGACGGGCATTCCCGCCGAGCGCGTCATCCTGGCGGATGTTGGCCAGGTGATCAATGTCAAACCGGAGCGCGTCGGGCCGAACGGAACCGTCACGGCTGGATCGGTACTGGTGGATGGACTGACCGTGGGGGGAGTGACCCAGGTCGTGCTGCGCGACCGCCGCCATCTCGCTGCGGATGGCGTCGTGATCGTGGCGGTTGCCCTGGACCGCGAAACCGGACGCCTCGTCGGTGGGCCGGAGGTGACCTCACGCGGGTTCATCGCTCCATCGGCAAGTACCGTACTGGAACAGGGCGCTGAACGTGTTCGTCGGGCGCTGCAGCGGCGGCCCGAGGGAGAGGTCGAGTTCGGCTATCTCAAGGGAAAGATCAAAGATGTCATTGGCCACGCCATCTATGATCGAACGCGCCTGCGGCCGATGATCCTCCCGGTGATCACCGAGGTCTGACGCGAGCTCCGTTCACCCGTCGTAACCGCGCACACCCGCCTGGCCGTCGTGGTCTCCATAGCCTAAAGCAAGACAGGGGCCTGGCACGCCAGGCCCCACCATCGACCGCGAACGAACGGCCGTTTTCAGGTGCGATGTCTAGAACAGCTTGGCCAGGTCAGAGACCAGGTCCGCCTTCTGCCGCGGGCAGAGATCACGAACTTCGAGGTGCTCGACCCAGCGGTTCCGGGCCTCTTTGTCGATGTGCTTCTGGATGATACGAATTGCCTCTTCGACGGCCGATTGCTCGAGACCGGTTTCGGACGTCGTCTCGGGTTCCGCGGGCACGGAAGTCACTGGCGCGATGGTCTCGTCCCCCACCACGGGGGCCCCACGTGTGTTAAAAGGCATTACGCCCTCCTCCGAGAAATGTGATGATGCCATTCCGTTCACAGTCGGCTCAGCCTATGGTTGTTCTGGCATTCCCTAAGGCGAGGTACCGCTAGCCACGTGTGTCGCGTGGTGCTCGTGGGCGATTGCCCCCTCGCGCATGCCAAAGGTACCCATCATGTTGGCGAGGGCAATGGCGATGCCAATCACACCGATCACCGCCACCGGCACCCACCATGGAATGCCAGCTTCGCTGATTTCTTCGCCGGTCTCGCGCAGGCCTCGTCGCGCTTGACGGGTCGATCGCGCCATCTGATGCTGCGCCGTTGCGAGCCAATCGCCAATGCTCTCGCGGAGATCTTCGATCTGAGCTCTGATCTGCTCGGCTCTCTTTTCGAAATCGGTCTTGGCCACTCGTCTACCTTCCTCCGTCCTGAGTTTCAGCCATCGAAGCACTTACGACCGACCGTTGCGAGGCGACGAAGAACGTATGTCGATTCTCTGCCACGCAGACCGGCGCAATCGTTCACGGTGCATCCGCTGCCAAGAACGTCGGTCACGGATCGCGGACGGGCACGGAAGGCTACCGCTAACGGAGCGGAATCTGTCGAGACGACCTTCCCGCGCCTGCTCCGGGTGACGTTCGCGCGTACTCGTGACCTTTGTTCCAGGCACACGCCAGCCAGTGACGCACGAAGTGTGCCAGCGGTGGATATCTGGGGACGGGTGCAGGAGGAGTATCACTGGTCGTCCAGGTGTCACTCGAGCCTCCCCGGCCGGAATGAATCCGCGTGACGTCCGCGGTCAACGCCAGGAGCCGGTGATTCCCTCCCGCGCTCTGGAGCAGGAAAAAGCGCGTGCAGGACCAGGGGAGTGATTTCGGTTCGGCGGAGAATGGCCCGCAGGGCCATTCTCCGCGAGTTATTCCCAAATATCTCTTGCGACGCTATTAGGAGGCTAGCACGTTACTGATCGACTGGAGGGAGGCCGGATCGTTGATACTCAACGTGAGCGCCTGCCGATCGATGCGCTTGATCATTGTCGAGAGGACTTCTCCCGGGCCGAGCTCGATGAATGTCGTGACTCCCAGCCCGAGCATCTGTCGGACTGACTCGGTCCAGCGGACTGATGAGCAGAGCTGTCGGGATAGCTCCGCCCGAATCTCGTCGGCAGACGTGAGCACACGGGCGGAGATATCGCTGACGATCGGAACACGGGCATCCTGCCAGCGAAGGTGATTGACGACCTCGGTGAACTGCTCTGATGCTCGTTGCATCAGCGGAGAGTGAGCTGCGATGCTGACGGCGAGGCGAATCACACGCTGGGCTCCGTTGGCGACAGCAAGCTCGATCGCCGCGGAGAGGGCGGCAAGGTCGCCCGAGATGACCGTCTGGGTTGGGGTGTTGTAGTTAGCCGGCCACACGTATCCCTTCTCGCGTGCCTGGCGACACACGTCCTCGAGGACTCGCGCATCGAGACCGATCACGGCGGCCATACCGCCGGGTGTCGCCTCGCCAGACTCCTTCATCAGCCGCCCTCGCTCGCGAACGAGCTGTAGCGCCGTCGAAAAGTCGAGAACACCCGCCGCGACAAGCGCGCTGTACTCGCCGAGACTGTGACCGGCGACGAGGCGCGGTCGGAGAAGCTGTTCCGACGGGCCGAGGTGCTCGCGTAGCGCGGCGAGGCACGCCATGCTGACCGTCAGGATGGCTGGCTGCGCGTTGATTGTATCCCGTAGCTCGGCATCAGGGCCGTTGAAGCACAGCTCGCTGAGCCGGAAGCCGAGCGTCTCATCGGCCTGGGCGAAGATCTCGCGCGCAGCCCGAGAATGTCCCGCGAGGCTCTTTCCCATGCCCACATGCTGTGATCCTTGCCCGGGAAACACGAGCGCGATGTTGCGCTGAGTCTCAGTTCCTGCCGACATTCCCCACATTCTCCTGGTGCCTGACTTCCTGCGTTATCTCTAAGTGTGTCTGAGTAGGTTTACATAGCCAGGCCACCGTCGACGACGATGGCTTGCCCGGTGATGTATCCAGCGTGCTCGGTTGCGAGGAACCAGACGACTTCGGCGACTTCTTCGGGTGTGCCCATGCGGCCCAGCGGAATCTGCTCGACGAGAGCGTCTCTGGCCTTTTCCGGCATCTGCCGAGTAATGTCCGTCTCAACCAGACCAGGAGCGACTGCATTGACCGTGATTCCCCGACTTGCCACCTCCCGAGCAACTGATTTTGTGAAGCCGATCAGTGCTGCCTTGCTTGCCGAGTAATTCGCCTGCCCCGCGTTTCCGCGAATGCCAGAGATCGACGAGAGGTTGATGATACGTCCGCGGCGCTGGCGGAGCATCGGGCGCAGCGCCGCGCGCGTGCAGAGGAAGGCGCTGCGCAGATTGGTCATGATCACGCGGTCCCAATCGTCATCAGTCATTCGAAGGACGAGCGTATCCCGAACGATTCCCGCGTTATTCACTAGGACGTCGAGGCGGCCCCAGCGACCGAGCAGAGTCTCGAAGATCGTCGCCACCGCCGACGGATCGCAGACGTCGCCAGGAAGGAGCAGTGGCTCTCCGCCCAGCCGCGAGATGTCCTCGGCCGTGGCCTCGGCGGCTGCTGTATTCTGGCGATAGTTGATGCCGACGCGCGCTCCATCCCGGGCGAACCGAAGCGCGATCGATCGTCCGATTCCGCGTGACGCGCCGGTGACCAGGACAACTGATGGCTCGTGAGACAAAGACGTGAACTCCTGACTTGGGATTCTCGACCTTGACGGACTCGTCGGGTACTCTTGGACCGGTCACGTGCCGCTCACGGGAGATCCCGACCAGGCTTGCCCTGTCAGACCGTCAGGGACGTGTTGGACGCGATCGGGCGGATTTTGTCGCCCGCTGTCTTGTAACTGAGCTACTAGATCCCGTTCACGCCGTTGAAACGGCGCAGTGCATCGAGGCGACGTTGCGTCCTCAGCGCGAAGGAGCGCACGACGGCCTCTCGGCTATGGATATTTCGAATGACAGATTTCCACCAGGCGACAGGAACGGGCGTCGCGTCCACGCCCCACTGTACGATGGCAGCGCCCCAGGCGAGACCGGCGCCGAATCCTACCAGTGCGAGGTTTGCCCCGACGCCAACCTTGCCCATCTCGATCGCCTCGCACAGAGCGATCGGAATCGACGCGGTCGATGTGTTGCCATAGCGATGGACGTTCGAAAAGACCTTTTCCGGCGGAATCTTGAGTGCCTTGGCCGCGGCCTGGATGATGCGAATGTTGGCCTGGTGGGGGATGAAGAGGTCGATATCGTCGACCGTGAGTCCTGCTTGCTGGACGGCCTGCTGCGTCGCCTGGGTGATCGCCTGGATGGCGAAACGATAAACCTCGCTCCCTTTCATCTTGATGAGGTGCTGACGGTTCTGGACGTGCTCGACCGTCAGCGGGGCACGGCTGCCTCCGG
The DNA here is from genome assembly GCA_902810745.1 of Chloroflexota bacterium. Classification (GTDB taxonomy): domain Bacteria; phylum Chloroflexota; class UBA6077; order FW602-bin22; family CADDYW01; genus CADDYW01. The sequence continues at coordinate 31,403 of CADDYW010000026.1, forward strand.
CGGGGATGTAGAGCGATCCCACGCCGGATCCGTCCGAGCCCAGGACGCAGGCGCGCAGCCCGGTGGGACAATCCGACTTCCGCAAAAGGAGGGCACCGGCGCCATCCCCGAAGAGGATGCACGTACTGCGGTCGGTCCAATCGATCATACGGCTCAGCGTGTCAGCTCCGATGACCAGGATTGTCTCGTAGATGCCGCTGGCGATCATGCCGCTGGCGACCGCCAGGGCGTAGATGAAGCCGGAGCACGCGGCGTTGATGTCGAAGGCTCCGGCGCGAGACGCGCCGATGCTGTCCTGGATGATCGACGCCACGCTTGGCAGCGGATAGTCGGGTGTGCTGGTGGCGACGATGACGAGATCCACCTTGCTCGGGCTCAGATCGGCCACCTGCAGTGCATTTTGAGCCGCACGCGTCGCGAGGGTCGCAGTCGTTTCCTTCGGTCCGGCAATCCGCCGCTCGGAGATGCCCGTCCGGGTGCGAATCCACTCGTCCGACGTGTCGACCATCTTCTCGATTTCGAAGTTTGTCATGGTCCGCGCGGGAACCGCGTAACCCCAGCCGACAATTTGTGCGTACGTCACGGTAGCATCTCCGGAAGCTAGCTCACCAGATCAGATCATGGGCTCGCCACGACGGACGCACGGGCACCCGACCCGTTGCCGAAAACGAGGAGAGGATCCGCATGCAGCATCCTCCATCCGCGTGGTGTTCGCACGTGAGCCCGGGACCAGTCACCTGTCGTGGTACCCGCGCCTCATCGGTACGATCGGAAAATCAAGCAGGAATTGTGGCCGCCAAGGCCCATCGAGTCGGACATAGCGACCTCGACCTGGGCCCGTCGCGCGTGGTTCGGTACGTAGTCGAGATCACAATCAGGATCGGGATAGCGATAGTTGATCGTCGGCGGAATGATGCCCTGAGCGATCGTCAGGACACAGGCCATTGCCTCGACGGCACCCGCGGCCCCCATCATGTGGCCCGTCATCGACTTCGTCGACGTCATGGCGAGTCGGTATGCGTGCTCGCCAAAAACGGACTTGACCGCGGCGGTTTCGAGCTTGTCGTTGAGGGGAGTGCCAGTGCCGTGAGCATTGACGTAATCGACCTGGTCGGGACAGAGATTTGCCTTGCGCAGCGCCATCCGGATGGCGCGGGCCATGCCCTCGCCGTCCTCGGCGGGCGCTGCGAGGTCGAAGGCGTCATTGCTGGATCCGTAGCCGATGAGCTCGGCATAGATTCGGGCATCTCGTCGTCGCGCGTGCTCCAGCTCTTCGAGGACGAAAATCCCCGCTCCCTCTGCCATGACGAATCCCTGGCGGGTTCGATCGAAAGGACGGCAGGCGGTCTGCGGCGACTCGTCGCCGGTGGCCAGGGCTCGCATCACCGTGAATCCGGCGACGACGAGTGGAACGATCGCGGCCTCGGTTCCGCCCGCGATCACGACGTCGGCGTCACCGCGCCGAATTGTCTCCGCAGCCTCTCCCAGGGCGTGGCCGCCCGTCGCACACGCGGAGACGACGGCCATGTTTGGCCCCTTTGCTCCAAGATAGATGGCGACCTGGCCAGACGCGGTGTCCGGAATAAGGTTCTGGAGAAAGAATGGGCTCACACGGGTGGCGCCGCGCTCGTCGAGCACTCGTTGCTGATCCAGCATCGTCTTGATGCCGCCGATCGCCGAGCCGATGATCACGCCCACCGACTCGGCATTGCTGCGGTTGATACAGAGATGGGCGTCCTCGACAGCCTGCCGCGCGGCCGCGACGGCGAACTGGACGTTCCGATCCATCCGCCGCAGATCTTTGCGCTCGACGTACTGAAGGGGATCGAATCCTTTCACCTCGCCGTCGATCTGAACGGCGAGGTTGCTCGGGTCAAAAAGAGTGATACGGTCGATGCCGGAACGACCGGCGATGAGACCATCCCAGGTGGATGCAACGTCGTTTCCAAGTGGAGTGACCGCCCCGAGGCCGGTTACCACAACGCGTCTACGCACGAAGCACAGCCCTCCAGCGGTGTGGTGCCAATTACACAACACCGCATCGTGTCAGGAGTTACGGGCTCTCGATCCAGCCGTCTGCCCGGCGGGTGCGTAGCGGCTTCGCGGGTGGCACCGACCTCTCGTCACTGCCCCGTTGCAGGGACACCAGGCACGGTACGGTTAGCGCTTGGTGTACTGCGGAGCCTTGCGGGCGCGCTTCAGTCCGTACTTCTTGCGTTCCTTGACGCGCGCGTCACGGGTGAGAAGGCCAGCGTGTCGCAGCGCAACGCGCAGGTCCTCGCTCGTCTGGGCGAGGGCCCGGGCAATTCCGTGGGCCAGTGCGCCTGCCCAGCCCGAGGTGCCTCCGCCCGAGACCTTGGCCATGATCGAGTAGCGGCCAAGCGTATCGGTGACCCGTAGTGGTTCCAGAATCGTGTTCTGGTCCGTCAGACGTGGGAACGCCTCGGTAAGCAATCGGCCGTTGACGATAATCTGGCCAGTGCCTTCCGAGAGCTGAACCTTCGCGGCCGCGGTCTTGCGTCGTCCGATCGCGAAAAAGTATCGTCGGTCCGTCATCAAGTGTTCCGCTCCTTATTCCGTCTCATTCGCCGCTGCCGGGAGCGGGCGCGGCATCTGAGCCGCGTGGGGATGGGTCGGCCCGGCGTACACCTTCAGCTTCGCCAGCATGTGTCGCCCGAGCGCATTGTGCGGGAGCATGCCCCGAACTGCCCGCTCGATCACCCGGGTCGGGTGGGTCTGTAGCACTCGCGACACGGCTTCGGTCTTCAAGCCACCGGGATAGCCGGAATGGTGATGATAGACCTTCTGCTCGAGCTTCTTGCCGGAGAGATGTACCTTCTCGGCGTTGATCACCACCACAAAGTCGCCCACGTCCAGGTGTGGACTGTAGAGGGTCTTGTGCTTCCCTTTGAGAATTGTCGCGATGCGGGAAGCGAGCCGTCCCAGCGGCTCGCCAGTGGCATCGACGACGTACCACTGGCGCTGGATCTCTGCGCTCTTCACCGCGTGTGTCTTCATCCGTCGCCCGTTCCTTTCGTCACCAGATAACTCGATGTCAGTTCTCTCCGCCTCGGCGCGTCCTCATCCCGGCCGGTTCGCCATCCCGCTTTAGTCATACACCACGCGGGTGAGGCAGAGGCCGCGGGCGGGAACGGTGATTCCAGCCCGTCGCCGATCACGGCTCGCCAGGATCGCCTTCACGTCGTCGGCAGTTGCCCGGTGCATTCCCACGGGCACCAGTGTGCCGACCAGATTCCGCACCATGTGCGGGAGAAATGCGTCGGCCACTGCCTGAATGATCAACCTCTGCCCGTCACGCCAGCAGTGCAGACGAAAGAGAGTTCGCACCGTGCTCGCGGCGCGTTGGGTCGACGCCATCGACGCCGCGAAAGCGGCGAAATCGTGCCGACCGACCAGGACCCGTGCCGCCCGGTCCATCGCCTCGGCGTCAAGATAGGAGCGCCAGTGATAGACGTACTGGCGGCCCACGACCGGACGTTCCGGTGCGTTCCAGATCGTGTACCGGTATTCGCGGCTGCGCGCGCTGTATCGCGCGTGGAAGCCCGGCGGGGCCTCCATGGCGCTGACGACCGCGACATCCTCGGGCAGCACCGCGTTCAGAGCGTTCTGAAGGGCGCTCGTGCTCAACCGGCTTGTCGTCTGGAAGCTCACGACCTGACCGGTCGCGTGAACTCCTGCGTCAGTCCGACCGGCTCCGGCGATCCGCGTTTCGAGACCCGTCACCCGGGCGATAGCCACTTCAAGCGTCTCCTGAACCGTCCGCCGACCGGCCTGGATCTGAAAGCCCGCGAAATCCGTCCCGTCATACTGGACGGTCAGGCGGATCGTCCGCGCTCGCGCCTCCTCGATGACCCGTTCCTGCCAGAGAGTGTCCTATTCGACGAGCTCGATCCGTGCCATCTCCGCCGCGTCGCCCAGGCGAGGACCGAGACGGATGATCCGGGTGTAGCCACCCGGCCGGTCAGCAAACCGTGGTCCGACGACGTCGAATAGCTTCTGAACGATCTTTCGATCATACAGCGTCGAGGCGGCAAGGCGACGATGGTGAACGGTATCCTGCTTGCCCACGGTCACCAGCTTCTCGGCGATTGGCTGGATTGCCTTCGCCTTGGCCAGCGTCGTCGTGATGCGCTCATAGCGCAAGAGGTCGGTGACCAGGTTGCGGTAGAGTGCTCGTCGGTGGCCAGTCGGCCGACCAAGCTTCCGGCCAGCAACGGCATGTCTCATCGCGCCTACTCCTCATCCTCGTCGTAGTCGTCGTCAAAATCTTCGTCTTCGAACTGTTCCGTCTCCAGCTCGTCCCCCGCGTCCTCGTCCTCGTCCTCCTCGTCGAACTCGTCGATGGCCGCTGCCTCGTGGCGCATCGGTTCGACGGTCTCGGGCTCGACGCCATAGGCAAACTCATCAGACGGCTGCTCACCAAGGCGCGAGTGCTCCAGCAGCCCGTGCGCGGCCAACCGCTCACGTAGCTCGTCGAGAGATTTGTGGCCGAAGTTCCGGACGCCCAGGAGGTCGTCTTCGGACATCTCGAGAACCTGACCGACCTTCGTAATCCCGGCGCGCTTCAGACAGTTGTACGCGCGGACCGACAGGTTCAGATCCTCGATCGGCATCTCGTAGAGGCGCTGCGGAATCGCAACCGCGCCGACTGCTGCCTTCTCGGCCCGGCCGATCTGCTTGGTGACGAGCTCGGTGAACAGCGAGAGATGACGCACCAGGATGTTCGCTGCCTGGGACATGGCGTCGTCTGGTGAGATCGTGCCGTCCGTCCAGACGTCGAGGATCAGTCGCTCGTAATCGGTCACCTGCCCGACACGCGTGTTTTCGACGGTGAAGTTGACCTTGCGAATCGGCGTGAAGATCGCATCCACCGGGATGACGCCGATCGGCAGTCCCTCGCGATGATCGCCGCTCTGGAATCCCTTTCCGCGCTCGACCGTCAGCTCCATGCTGAAGTGAGCATCCGCCGAGTCCAGCGTAGCGATGTGTAGCTCGGGATTGACGATCTCCACGTCGGGCGGAGCAATGATGTCCGCGGCGGTCACCTGTCCGGCGCCACGCGCCTCGATGCGCATCTGGACCGGACGATCGGTAAAGCTGCGGACTCGGAGCTGCTTGATATTGAGAATCAGCTCGGTCGTGTCTTCCTTGACATAGGGAATGTCCGAGAACTCGTGATAGACGTTGTCGATCCGGATGGACGTGACGGCCGCGCCAGGAAGGGAAGAGAGAAGCACGCGACGGAGCGCGTTCCCCAGGGTCGTGCCGAATCCCGGCTCTAACGGTTCAATCTGATAACGTCCGTAGGTGGCTGTCGCTTCTCGAGTTTCCACCTTCGGCAACATAATGTCGATCAATTGAAGTTCACCTTCCTTGTCATGACTCGCCAGGGCCGGCCCACCTGGGGCGTGGGATCATTACCCGGCACCAGCACCAAGCAGTGGCAACCGGCGGCGACTGGCGAGGCGCGCCGAATCCCGTGAATGAATCGACTCAGCGCGAGTAATACTCAACGATGAGCTGCTCCTGCACGTTGGCGTCGATCTCTGAGCGGCTCGGGACGCTGAGAATCCGCCCGCTCATGTTCTCGATGTCGAGGCTCAGCCACTCGGGCACCCGGCGATGCTTGAGCAGCTCGGCGAGCGTCTTGAAGTACTCGGTCTGCCGGCTGCGCGGGCGAATGCCGATGACCTGGCCAACCTTCGTTTCGTACGACGGAATATTGACCTTCTGGCCGTTGACGGTGATATGTCCATGGGTGACGAGCTGCCGCGCCTGCGCACGTGACTCGGCGAATCCAAGCCGATACACGACGTTGTCCAATCGCATCTCGAGGATGCGCAGCAGATTTTCGCCGGTCGAGCCGGGGCGACGCTCGGCTTCCTCGAAATGGCGTCGGAACTGGCGCTCGAGGATACCGTACAGGAAACGAGCTTTCTGCTTTTCTCGGAGCTGAATTCCGTACTCGGACTGCTTGCGTCGACGCTGGGTATGCTGACCAGGTGGATACGGCTTACGGTTCGCCTCGACGGCGCACTTCGGAGTGAAGCAGCGATCCCCTTTGAGGAACAGCTTCAGGCCCTCACGCCGGCAGATCTTGCAGACTGGTCCGGTATAACGTGCCATGCAACCTCCTCTACCTTAGACCCGTCGTCGCTTCGGTGGCCGGCATCCATTGTGGGGAATCGGCGTGATGTCCGTGATCGAGTTGATCATTAACCCGGCGCTTTGGAGGGATCGAATTGCCGCCTCCCGGCCGGTTCCTGGACCTTTGACGAACACGTCGACCTGGCGCATCCCCTGCTCCATCGCCTTCCGGGCAGCAGTTTCCGCAGCCATGCCCGCGGCGTAGGGGGTACTTTTTCGAGATCCCTTGAAGCCACTGGCTCCGGCGCTGCTCCAGGCAATGACGGCGCCCGTCGGATCAGTCAGGGTCACAATTGTATTATTGAACGTGGATTGAATGTAGGCGCGGCCGCGAGGAATCTGCCGTCGCTCCCTGCGGCGGACGCGCGTGGTCGCCTTCTTCTTGACTGGCATGCATGCTCCAACTTACGAGTGCAGTTTATTTCTTCGCAGTTGATCTGCGGCGACCGGCTACCGTCTTGCGCGGACCTTTCCGCGTGCGCGCATTCGTGCGGGTTCGCTGTCCTCGGACCGGTAGCCCGCGCCGATGACGAAGCCCGCGATAGCATCCAATCTCGATCAAGCGCTTGATATTGAGATTGACCTCGCGACGGAGATCTCCCTCCACCTTGTACTGGCGCTCGATCACTTCGCGAAGCCGAACGACCTCGTCCTCGGTCAGATCCTTGACCTTTGTTTCTGGTCGGATCTGCGTCGTCTCAAGCACGCGTCGGGCCAGCGTCGGCCCGATTCCGTAAATATAGCGCAGCCCGATGTCGACACGCTTGTCGCGTGGGATGTCTACTCCCGCAATTCTCGCCACGTCGCCTCCTCTACCCTTGCTTCTGCTTGTGCTTGGGATTGGAGCACAGAACCAGCACAACGCCCTTTCGTCGGATGATTCGGCACTTTTCGCAGCGGGCCTTTACCGATGCACGAACTTTCACCGATACTTCCCTGCCCCGTCGCTCGTTAGTGTTACGACACAAAATACCGCTCGATCGTGCGAGCGGTCTAATTTAACAGTATACCGCACGAGACGGTCGACGTCAAATCTACCCTTTCAGACGATACGTGATGCGACCGCGGGTCAGGTCGTACGGTGATAGCTCCACCATGACGCGATCGCCGGGTAAGATTCGGATGAAGTTGAGGCGTAGCTTCCCCGAGATGTGGGCCAGAACGACGTGGCCGTTGGCAAGCTCGACGCGAAACATCGCGTTGGGTAGCGCCTCGATGACTTTTCCTTCGACTTCAATTGCTTCTTGTTTCGGCATTCCACTCCCAGATTCAGATTACTGCAGGGGCGTCGCCCCGACTACGGTGGCGAACCCGCAGAGGGGTGCTCAGGGCAAGGTCAGGATCACGGGATCGCCATTCGTGACGGCGATGGTGTGCTCGAAGTGAGCCGATAGCCCCCCGTCCACGGTCACGACGGTCCAGTTGTCTGGCCGGACTCGCGTTTCTTCGCTACCGGTATTCAGCATGGGCTCGATCGCAAAGGTCATGCCCGGGCGCAGGATCGGCCCGCGCTGTGGTGTCACGAAGTTTGGCACCTGGGGCTGCTCGTGCATCCTTCGTCCAACGCCGTGTCCCACGTACTGACGCACGACCGCGAATCCGTTGCGCTCGGCGTGCTCTTGGACCGCCCGTGAGACCTCCTGAAGATGCCGACCAGCGCGCGCCTGCTGGATACCGGCGTACAGAGCCTCGCGGGTGACCTTCAGGAGCTTCTCGGCCTCCGGGCTGATCTTGCCTACTCCCACCGTGATGGCAGCATCGCCCACAAATCCCTGGTAGATCACTCCAAAATCCAGGCTGACGACGTCGCCCTCTTTCAAGACACGGGTAGGATTTGGGATCCCGTGGACGACCTCGTCGTTGAGTGAGATGCAGAGGCTCGCCGGGTACCCGTGGTATCCCTTGAAGGCCGGTATTGCCCCGAGCGCGTGGGCGGTTCGCTCGGCCACCGTGTCGAGCTCCGCCGTCGTGATACCTGGTCGAATCTTGTCCTGTAACTCCAGAAGCGTGACCGCGACGATGCGGCCAGCTTCACGCATAATGGAGATTTCTCGTTGCGATTTCAGGTAGATTGCCACTGGTCTGCACTATCTGACGATGGCGTGGGCACGCGCCGATTCGGGCGTCGTGCGATTTGCCACGCCACACCGTCCAATATCCTCCTTACTCACCGGGCCGGCAGCGCGGCGAGCTCATCTTTGAGAACGTCCTCGATGCTCTGCATCCCGTTGATCTCGACCAGGATGCCCTGGCTCCGATAGAACTCGATCAGCGGTGCTGTCTGTTCAAAGTATACATCCAATCGCCGACGCGCGACCTCGATTCGGTCATCGGGACGCTGCTCGAGCACGGCACCGCAGGCATCGCAACGCTCCTCCGCACCTGGACGTGGCTGACGGCGTTGGTACGTGGCGCCGCAGCGCGGACAGGTATAACGGCCGGAGATCCGCACCAGAAGCTCGTCGACCGGCACTCGCAGGTAAAAGACGCGGTCGACCTTCTGGCCGATCTGAGCAAGAGCCTGATTCAGGGCTTGCGCCTGGGGTAGCGTGCGCGGGAACCCGTCGAGAATCACGCCACGCGCCGCGTCTGGCTTGCCCAATCGCTCCTTGATCAGACCGATCATTACATCATCAGGTACGAGCTCGCCACGGGCCATGTAAGGCTCGGCGAGTCGCCCGAGCGGCGTGCCCTGCGCGACCGCCTCACGCAGCACGTCGCCCGTGGAGAGATGCATCAGATTCAGGCGCTCGGCGAGGAGCTCTGCCTGCGTGCCCTTGCCCGCGCCGGGCGGCCCCAGCATGACGATGATCATTGCGCTTCCACGTACCCGTTGGTGAGGTGAGACGTTACGGTCGCCTCCTGCCGGAAGCATCTGCCCGGCGTTACTCTACCCTACTTGATGAAGCCCTCGTAATTTCGCATCATGAGCTGCGCTTCGAGCTGCTTCATCGTGTCGAGTACGACGCCGACCACGATCAGAAGACCCGTGCTGCTCAGGATCAGGGTCGTACTGATTCCCTGGGCGAAGAACGGCAGAATCGCGACAACCCCGAGAAAGACCGCACCAAGGATCGTGATTCGGAAAAGAACCTTGTTCAGATACTCCTCGGTCGGCCGCCCGGGACGGATGCCCGGAATAAATCCGCCGTACTTCTGCAAGTTCTCCGCCAGCTTCTGCTGCTGGAAGATGACCATCGTATAGAAGAACGTGAACATGACAACGAGCAGGAAGTAGCAGAACCAGTAGACGACGCCGGTCGCGTTGAAGATGTCACGGATCTCGGCCGCTACCTGACCGACCAAACCAGGTGTCAGGGCCAGATAGCTCGCGATCGTGCCCGGCAGAAGCATAATCGACATCGCAAAGATCAGCGGGATCATGCCTGCCGAGTTCACCCGCAGCGGAATGTGCGTCGACTGACCGCCATACATCCGGTTGCCGCGAATGCGCTTCGCATACTGCACGGGAATCCGCCGGTGAGCTTCCTGAACCACGACGATCGCTGCGACCGTCGCGACGCCCAGTATGGCGAACGCGGCGGTTGCCACGATGTTGCCGCCCGCGAACAACGATTGTCCCACGATCTGCGGTAAGCGCGAGACGATGCCGGCGAAGATGATAATCGAAACACCATTCCCGACACCATTCTCGGTGATCAGCTCGCCCAGCCACACGAGAAACATCGTGCCGGCCGTCATGGAGATGATCATCGCAAGCGTGGAAAGCGTGGCCGCCCCGCCGAGACCAAAGGTGGTCAGAATTCCCTGACTGTGGAGGAGCGCTCCGGTTCCATATGCCTGCAGCGCTGCCAGAGGCACGGTCATCCAGTTGACGTACTGATTGATCCGCTGGCGGCCGCGCTCGCCCTCGCTGCTGAGCTCCTCCAGGCTTGGAATGGCTCCGACCAGGAGCTGCATGATGATCTGCGCCGTGATGTAGGGATAGACACCCATCGCCGCGATCGAGAACGTCGTCATGGCTCCGCCGGAGAACAGGTCCAGCATGCCCATAAGCTGGTTCGTCTGGAATAGCTGAGCCAGACGTGTCGGATCGACGCCCGGAACGGGGATGTGGGCGAAGATGCGGAACACGACGAGCATCGCGAAGGTGAAAATCACCTTGTTGCGCAGGTCGGGCAGCTTGAGCGCACGAATCAAGGCCTGGAGCATCGTCAACGCTCCTCAGCGGGCCGCGACTCCACCAGTTCGACCTGTCCCCCGGCGGCTTCGATCTTCGATCGCGCACCACTCGAAAATGCGTGGGCGACGACCGTCAGGGGATGACTGATCTCGCCGTCGGCCAGGACTTTTACCTGGCGGGCCGAACGGTCAACCAGGCCGGCGGCGATCATGGCCGCCAGATCAACCCGCTCATTCGCCGGAAACGCTGCCAGGTCGCGCAGATTGACGATCGCCGGTCGGGGGCGTGGCACACTCTTGAAGTGCAAGCCGCGCCGCGTCGGCATGCGATGGACGAGAGCATTCTGCCCGCCCTCGAAATAGCCAGGCACACCGCCACCAGTTCGTGCCTTCTGCCCTTTGGTCCCGCGTCCGGCGGTCTTGCCTCGTCCCGAGCCGTGCCCGCGGCCCAATCGGCGCTTCTCACGACGAGCGCCGGGGGCCGGGTGCAAGGTGCTCAGATTGATACTCATTGTTGCGCTCCGGTTACTTCCACCGGCTGAACACGGACCAGATGTCTGACCTTATGGATCATGCCTCGGATCGACTCGTTGTCCGGAAGGATGACTGACTGGTGTAGCCTTCGCAGACCAAGCGAGCGTACCGTTTCCTTCTGGTCTCGTGGATGACCGATGCTGCTTCTCTCCAACGTGACTTTCAGCTTCCCCACGACTTACCCCTTTCCAGCGGGAACCGCGGGAGCGGATCGCCCTGTACCACTCGTGCGAACACCGCCAGTACGCCCAGTCCGTCGGCGCCCGGCAGCGCCGCGTTCGGCCGCGCGTGGCTCGGCGGGTCGCGGTGCGGGCCGAGGTGCTGGCGCCTGGACGCGCACGGGTAGCTGGATGCCTCGGCGCTCGGCCTCGACTTCGGGCTGTTTCAGCGAGGCAAGCCCGGCCAGGGCGGCGCGCGCGACGTTGATGGGATTTGCGCTACCGAGCGACTTGGTCAGAATGTCCTGGATACCTGCCGCTTCGACGATGGCCCGAACGGCTCCACCGGCGATGACGCCGGTTCCAGGTGCCGCGGGCTTCAGCAAAACCTTCGAAGCACCGAAGCTGGCAATAACTTCGTGCGGAATCGTCGTCCCATTCATGGGGACAGCGATGACGTTCTTGCGCGCGGCATCGGCTGCCTTGCGAATGGCATCCGGGACCTCGTTTGCCTTGCCGAGTCCAACGCCGACGTGTCCATTTCCGTCGCCCACGACCACCAGCGCGCTGAAGCTGAACCGACGTCCGCCCTTGACGACTTTGGCCACGCGGTTGACGCTTACCACTTTTTCTTCCAGGTTCAGCGTCGCGGGGTCAACTCGTGCCATGTTTCCTCCAGACTAGAATTCCAAACCGGATTGCCGGGCCGCGTTGGCGAGCTCCTGAACCCGGCCATGATACAGGAACCCCCCGCGATCAAAGACGACCTTCTGGATGCCAAGCGCTTTCGCGCGTTCGCCAAGGATCGATCCGACCACCTTGGCCCGTGCCGTCTTGCTCTGACCGGCGACGTTCTGCCGAATCGCTGGCTCCAGAGACGATGCCGCCACCAGAGTTCGCCGTGTGGTGTCATCGATAATCTGCGCATAGATATGCTGCATGCTCCGGAAAACCGCCAAACGCGGTCGTTCCGGAGTTCCGACGACCTTGCGTCGGACGCGATGATGTCTGCGCAGGCGCTGCTCCCGCGGTGTCATTTTTGCCATTGCCTATCCTCGATGTTTCAGTTGGTCGGCAAGATCACTTCGCGGTTTTGCCCTTGCCCGCGGCCTTTCCGGCTTTCCTGCGCACGATCTCACCGTGGTAGCGAATGCCCTTGCCCTTGTATGGCTCGACCTCGCGGAACTTGCGAATCTGGGCTGCTACCGCTCCGACGAGCTCCTTGTCGATCCCCTGCACGGCAAACCGCGTAGACATCCACTCGTTGGTCGCGGTCGGGGTGAATGTTTCGATTGGCCCGATCTGGATTCCCGGCGGGGGGACCAGCTCGATAGGATGCGAATACCCCAGCTGGAAGACAAGCTTCTCCCCCTGCTTGGTCGCGCGATAGCCGACGCCGGTGATCTCCAGCGTCTTCGAAAAACCGCTGGTGACGCCCGTGACCATATTGGCGATCAAGGCACGCGTCAGGCCGTGCAGGGCTCGATGGGGAGCCTCATCACTCGGTCGCTTCACCAGAATCTGGCCGTCGTGAAGCTCCACGGTCATCGCCGGATGGATCTGGCGCGTCAGCTCGCCCTTCGGACCGCGTACCTTGATCGTATGATCAATAATCTCGACTTGAACTCCAGGCGGAACGGGAATCGGCGCCCGTCCAATTCGTGACATACGTTTACTCTCCTACCAGACGTAGCAGAGCACTTCGCCGCCGACGTTGCTTCGACGCGCCTGACGCTCGGTCATGAGTCCGCGTGGCGTGCTGACAATGGCGATACCCAGTCCTCCGAGAACTCGCGGCATCTCGCTCGCCTTGGCGTAGATCCGCTGTCCCGGCTTGCTGACCCGACGGAGCCCGGTAATGACCGGCTCACGGTTTCCGGTGTATCGCAGACGTAGTCGCAGCGTCGGGTAGCGACTGTCTCTCAACATCTCGAAATCTTTGATGAAGCCTTCTTGCTTCAGAATCTGCGCCAGGTTCTGCTTCAGCTTTGATGCCGGAATGTCCACGAACTCGTGGTGTGCGGTCGATGCGTTGCGAATTCGTGTGAGCATGTCGGCAATAGGATCAGTCAAGTACATCGAGTCTCTCCTGTCGTTCTGCCGCTACCAGCTCGATTTCACAACGCCCGGCAGCTGTCCACGCAGCGCCATGTGTCGGAAGCAGATCCGGCATAGACCAAACTTGCGCATGTAGGCCCGAGGCCGCCCGCAGATGTGGCACCGGTTTCGGTGCTGGACCGCATACTTCGGAGGGCGCAGGCTCTTTGCTATTTTACTCTTTTTCGCCATCCTTCTCCTACCAAGGTATCAGGGGTTGGGACGCCAGGTGCGCGTGCTCCCGTCGATCGGCGACCGATCACCCGGCATCCAGCACCCGCGTCAGCTCGCACGGAACGGCATGCCGAACAGCTGCAGAAGTCGACGTGCTTCCTGATCGCTCCGTGCGTTGGTGACGATGGTGATCTCCATCCCACGAACCCGATCGATCTTATCGTACTCGATCTCCGGGAACACAAGCTGCTCGCGCAAGCCCAGCGTGTAGTTGCCACGACCATCGAACGACCTGGGTGACACCCCCGAGAAGTCGCGGACGCGTGGGAGCGCGGCGTTCACGAGCTTGTCCAGGAAGGCGTACATCCGCTCGCCGCGCAGCGTGACCATCGCCCCGATGCGGGCTCCCTCGCGCAGCTTGAATGCCGCGATCGATTTCTTGGCCTTTGTCACCACCGGCCGCTGACCGGTGATCGTTGCCAGGTCCCGAGTTGCCGCTTCGATCGCGCGATCATTCTGGATCGCTTCGCCAAGCCCGACGTTGATGACGATCTTTTCGATGCGCGGCACCTGCATCGGGTTTGTATAGCCGAACTCCCGCATCATCGTCGGCACGATATGTTCGCGGTAGAGCTCCCTCAACCGCTCTCGCATCTGTACAGCCATGACTTACCTCATCCCTCGACGGGCTTCGCCGGGATCGTCTCTCCGCAGCGCTTGCAGACGCGCACCTTGCGCCGTCGGCCCGCCTCCTCGAAGATGCGATGCCCGATCCGGGTTGGTCGGTTGCAGGCTGGACAGATCAGCATGACGTTCGACGCGTGGATCGGTGCTTCTTTCTCGATGATACCCGCCTGGGCCACGCCCGGCCGTGGCTTGGTGTGACGCTTGACGAGGTTCAGACCACCGACGATAACGCGCTCGTCTTTGCGCAGAACACGGCTGATCTGCCCCGTCTTTCCGCGTTCGCGTCCGGCGATGACCAGGACGGTATCTCCTGTTCGTACGTGCATAGCCTAGAGAACCTCCGGGGCGAGCGACACGATCTTCATGAAGTTGCGCTCACGTAGCTCGCGCGCGACGGGACCGAAAATTCGTGTCCCCTTCGGATTGTTTTTGTCTGACAGAATTACCGCCGCGTTCTCGTCGAACCGAATGTACGACCCATCCGGGCGCGCGTGCTCCTTTGCGGTGCGGACGATAACCGCGTGAACGACGTCACCCTTCTTGACCGAACCGCCCGGGCTCGCGTTTTTGACCGCGGCGACGATGACGTCGCCGACGTCAGCGGTCTTCCGGTTCGAGCCATTCAGGACGCGGATGCACATCAGCTCGCGTGCACCGGTATTATCCGCGACTTTGAGCCGCGTTTGTGGCTGAATCACGTGTTCTCTCCTTCTCCGCAGGCGGAGGTCGGACCAGGCTCGATAACCGGACCTGAGGCATGAATTCACCGAGCCGTCGGTGAGTCCATGCCTCAGGTCCGCACACAATGCCGACGAGCCGCTCTGGCTCCGCGACCAGCACGAAGGGAGCGATCTATTCGATCGGCCCGGTGACCTTCGCCCGCTGCAAAATCTCGATGACGCGCCACCGCTTCTCCTTGCTCAGTGGACGCGTCTGCTCCAGTCGCACCAGATCACCAATCTCGCAGGCGTTCGATTCGTCGTGTGCCTTGACCCGCCGAGTGCGTCGGATCATCCGCCGGTAGAGGGGGTGAAGCTTTCGCGTCTCCACCTCGACCACGACCGTCTTCTGCATCTTGTTGCTGGCAACCCGCCCAATCTGTGTCGGGCGATTCGAATGCGCCATGCTGCCTTCACTTACTCCTTGGTCGCTGCGGGTTCAGCGCGTCCCTGCATCCGCGCCAGCTCTCGTTCCCGCAGAATAGTCTTGAACCGCGCAATATCCTTCCGGACCTGTCCGATACGTGCGAAGTTGCTCAGCTCCCGTGTCGCCTTCTGGATGCGCAGGTTGAACAACTCCTGGTACGCTTCCTGAAGACGCTCGCGAAGCTCCTGGTCGCTGAGCTGGTGAGCCTCTCGTGCCTTCACTGCTGAATCCCCACGTTATCTAGGCCGGACGCTGCCGATGCTGGCGTCTCCACCTCTCCACCCGCTGCCGTAGAAGTCGGCGTGCGCTGGATGAAGCGCGTTTCGACCGGGAGCTTGTGGCTCGCCAGGCGCATCGCCTCGCGGGCGACACTCTCGCTGACGCCTCCGATCTCAAACAGGACACGTCCGGGCTTGATCACCGCGACCCAGTGCTCGGGAGCACCCTTGCCTCCGCCCATGCGTACTTCAGCCGGCTTCGCGGTTACGGGCTTGTCCGGAAATACGCGAATCCAGATCTGCCCCCCACGCTTGATGTGGTGGGTCATCGCCCGACGAGCGGCTTCGATCTGCCTGCTCTCGAGCCAGGCTGGCTCCAGCGTGACCAGTCCGTAGTCGCCATAGACCAGAGTATTGCCCCTGGTCGCCCGCCCCTTCATGCGCCCGCGCTGAACCTTTCGATATTTCACCCTCTTGGGCATCAACATACGATCAGCACCTCTTCTAGAGCGTAGCCCGTGACGTCACGCCGTGACCGGGGCAGGGGCTGGCGCAGGAGTTGGCGCCGGCGGCACGGCGGGAGTCTCGGCAGCCGGAGCGGCCTTTGCCTGTGGCAGAACCTCACCCTTGTAAATCCAGACCTTGACGCCAATCATGCCAAATGTCGTCAGAGCCTCGGCGATACCGAAATCGATGTCCGCGCGGAGCGTATGCAGCGGGACCTTCCCGGCGACCTCTCGCTCGCGGCGCGACATCTCAGCACCGCCAAGACGCCCGGAGACGATGACTTTGACGCCCTTGGCACCGCGCTGCATCGATCGGGTGACGGCCTGCTTCATCGCTCGTCGGAATGCAACTCGACGCTCGAGCTGCTCGGCGATGCTTCGAGCGACGAGCGTTGCATCCAGCTCCGGCTGTCTGATTTCGTTGATATTGACCCGAACTTTCTTTCCCGTCTTCTCTTCCAGCCGATGCCTGAGCTCTTCAACCTTTGCGCCGCTCTTGCCGATCACGATCCCCGGCTTCGCGGTGTGGATCGTCACCACGATCTGATTCGCCGACCGCTCGATCTCGATCCGAGAGACACTCGCGTCTTTGAGCTGCTCTTGGATCATCTTCCGCAGGGCGATGTCCTCGTGGAGGAGACGCGTGTACTCCTTCTCGGCGAACCAGTGGGCTTCCCAATCTTTAATGATACCCAGGCGGAAACCGGTTGGATGGACCTTTTGGCCCACTACGAACCCTCCTTCTCCGCGACGATCGCGGTCACATGACTGGACCGCTTCAAAAGCGGGCTGACCCGCCCGTGGGCGCGTGGCCGGAATCGGCGCTGCGTCGGCCCTTCGTTGACGTAGATCGATGAAACGTACAGGCTATCGACGTTCATCGCGTAGTTATTCTCGGCATTCGCCACGGCCGACTGAATGACCTTGCGCACGTGGCGGGCGCTTTTTTGCGGCATGAACTGGAGCATTGCCAGCGCCTGCTTTACCGGCCGTCCTCGAACCGCATCCGCGACCAGTCGCGCTTTCCGTGGCGAGACGTCAATGTACTTTGCCGTTGCTCGTGCTTCCATGAGTTTCTCGCCCCGTTTCTATTCTCGCTTCTTTACCGTGGTGGCGCGCTCGGCTGACTTTCCTCCCCCGTGCCCTCGGAAGTGCCGGGTAGGAGCGAACTCGCCAAGCTTGTGACCGACCATGTTCTCGGTCACGTAGATCGGCACGTGTCGCCGACCGTCGTGGACGCCGATGGTGTGCCCCACCATCTGGGGAAAGATCGTCGAATCCCGCGACCACGTCTTGATGATGCGCTTCTCGCCAGCACGGTTGAGCAGTTCGATCTTCTTCAGCAGGCCAACGTCGACGTATGGCCCCTTCTTTGCTGATCGAGTCACGTGCCCTCCTTACTTTCGCCGCCGCACGATGAAGCGGTTGCTGGGTTTGTTGCGCTTGCGCGTCCGGTGGCCCATTGCCGGCTTGCCCCACGGCGTCTTTGGCCCGGGTAGACCAATCGGTGCCTTGCCTTCGCCACCGCCGTGCGGATGGTCACGCGGCGTCATGGCCGAGCCACGCACCGTTGGGCGGAAGCCCAGGTGTCGCTTGCGACCGGCTTTGCCGAGGCTGAGATTCTCGTGCTCGACGTTGCCAACCTGGCCGATCGTGGCGTAGCAGCGGGCATGGATCCGGCGCTCCTCTCCCGATGGCAGTCGGAGCAGCACGTAATCTTGATCGCGCGCCATGATCTGCGCACCGGTACCCGCGCTGCGAACGATCTGGCCACCACGGCCGGGAACCAGCTCAACATTGTGCACCGTCGTGCCCGGCGGAATGTTTGCAAGCGGGAGGGCACAGCCCGGGCGTAGCTCGGCCTCTGGACCCGCCATCACCGTCTGCCCGACCGCCAAGCCCAATGGAGCCAGAATATAGCGCTTTTCGCCGGTCTCATATTTCAGGAGCGCGATTCGGGCAGAGCGGTTGGGGTCGTATTCGATTGAGACAACCTCCGCCGGTACCCCCCGCAGGTCGCGCTTGAAATCGATCAGGCGGTAGGCCCGCTTTGCGCCGCCGCCACGATGTCGCACCGTGATTCGTCCCTGATTGTTGCGGCCGGCCTTCTTGCGCAAAGGAACGACGAGCGATTTCTCGGGCTCCTTGGCGGTGATCTCTTCGAACGTAAACGTAGACATGCCCCGGCGCCCGGGCGAGGTCGGTTTGTATTGTTTGATCGGCATGAAAGGTCTCCTCCTCCAGGTCTACGGACTGCCGAAGGCTTCGATGCGCTGGCCTGGCTTGAGAGTAACCACCGCCTTCTTCCAGCTCCGGGTCATTCCACGGCTCTTTCCGACTCGACGCATCTTGCCAGGGACGCGGCTGACGTTGACGTCAACGACATCTACCTTGAACAGGGTCTCGACGGCGCGTCGAATCATTGGCTTGTTTGCACCGACTGCGACTTCGAACGTGTACTTGTTCTGTGCGCCGAGCATCGTATTCTTTTCGGTAATCAACGGCCGACGCAGCACGTCGTAGAGTTCCATATCTCAGGTCCTCGGAACTAAAACCCGCCAGGTACGTTGCGTACTGGCGGGTCTAGGATTTACCCGGTCGCCGCGAGCCGTTGCTCCAGACGGCGAACAGCATCAAGTGGCATCAGAATCACCGGATGCCGCATCACATCGTAAATGTTGAGCTGGTCGACGAATGACGTCGCGGTGCCCGGCAGGTTGCGCGCCGAAAGGTAGACGTTGCGATTCACCTCCGGCGTCACGAGCAGGGCCCCCTGCGAGGCGCCGAAGGTGCTGAGAAGCTGGGCCACGGTCTTGGTTCGAGGCCGCTCGACCTGCAGCTCCTGAAGAACACGCAGTCCGTTTTCACGCACCCGCTGCGACAGGGCACAACGGAGCGCCAGACGCCGCATCTTCACCGGCATCTCCTGCCGATAATCGCGTGGATGTGGCCCAAAGACGACGCCACCACCCCGCCAGTGCGGAGCCCGCGTACTCCCCTGGCGCGCGCGTCCGGTACCCTTCTGCCGCCACGGCTTCTTGCCTCCTCCGGAGACCTCGCCACGCCGAAGAGTATTGGCCGTTCCGACTCGCTGATTTGCTAGATAGCGCACGATTGCCTGGTGGACCAGTCCTTCATTGAACGGCTGGCCGAAAACGGCTTCGTTGAGTTCGGTCTTTCCGACGATAGCGCCGGAGAGATCATAGACAGGAACTTCCAAAGGTATACTCCTCGGGGCACAGCTCGATCACCGTGGAATTCACGGCAAACGATGGCCACAAGTCATTATTATACAGGAAAGAAAACCACAGCTCAAGGCCAGTCGAAAGCTTGCGACCAGACCAGGAGCGCGGCCGATGTCAGCCCGCGACGTGCCGTTGCGCGCCAGCGCCATCTCGTCACGGAGCGGGGCGACCGCTCTGCGCTACTTTCGCGGGACTGCCTTTCGAATCATCACCAGTGCCGTCTTCGGCCCAGGAACTGCGCCCTCGACGATCAGCAGGTTGCGGTCGGCCTCGGCCCGCACCACCCGCAGGTTCTTCACCGTGACGCGTCGCGCACCCATGTGGCCGGCCATGCGCGTGCCCTTCAGCACGCGACCGGGGGTCGTGGTCGCACCGATCGAGCCCGGCGCACGATGCCGGTCGGACTGCCCGTGCGTCTTGGGCCCGCCGCGGAAGTGGTGGCGCTTGACGACGCCCGCGAAGCCCTTCCCTTTCGACGTGCTGATGACGTCGACCCGCTCGCCCGGCTCGAAGATACTGACATCGACCTTCGTGCCGACCTCGGGCAGCCCGTCGCCAGCCACGCGAAACTCGCGCAGGTAGCGTAGCGGAGGAAGATTCTTCAAATGCCCGCGTTCCGGCCGGTTGAGCCGCTTGGTTTCCTCGTAGCCCAGCTGGACCGCGCTATACCCTTCCCGTTCTGGCGAGCGGATCTGCGTCACATAGCAGGGACCGGCCTCCAGGACCGTGACCGGGAGTGCGGTACCGTCCGGGCTGAAAATCGTTGTCATGCCGCGCTTGCGGCCCAGAATTCCCGGTACCATCTACCACCTACAGTTTGATCTCGATGTCGACCCCGGCCGGAAGTGTCAGTCCCATCAGGGCATTGACGGTCTTAGGTGTCGGTTCCAGGATGTCGATGAGCCGCTTGTGTGTACGAATCTCGAACTGCTCGCGTGAATCCTTATCCACGTGTGGCGAGCGGATGACACAGAACTTCTCGATGTGCGTCGGGAGGGGAACGGGTCCCGCCACCCGCGCGCCCATGCGCTCGGCGGTATCGACGATCTGGGCGGCCGATTGGTCGAGAATCTTATGATCGTATGCTTTAAGTCGAATTCGAATACGCTGTCTTGGCATGTGTGCCTCGATGCTCTCTCTTTACGCGCTCTACTCCAGGATCTTAGTGACGACGCCCGCGCCGACGGTGCGGCCGCCTTCGCGGATGGCGAAGCGGAGGCCCTCTTCGAGGGCGATCGGGACGATGAGCTCGACGGTGAGGGTGACGTTGTCACCG
>CADDYW010000027.1 GCA_902810745.1 Chloroflexota bacterium
CCCCGCACAGCAGCCGATCTTCGGGCAGACGGACCAACCCCACGATCCCCAGACTCTGCCGGCAGGCCAATAACGGCCCGTCCGCATAGAGCGCGTCGGCGATCAACAGCTTGATTGCCGCTTCCCCAGCGATCTTGCGGACGCGCTCGACCAGCTTACGGGTGACCGCCGCCTCTTTGCCCTTCTCCGAAGCGTCGCCAGTCAGGAACTCCCAGACCAAGGGCACCAGCCCCTGGCCAGTCAGGGCGCAGAGCTTGACCAGGCGCTGCCCCTCGCCCAGCCCGCTGCCGTCGACCACCACCTTCTGGCTACGGACCAGCCGCTTGGCGTCAAGCACCCGCAGACGCTCCTCCTGGAGGCGCTCCCAGTCCTCCGGAGTCAGGCGAGCCAGTTCGTCCCGCAGGGTATCCGGGTGGATCGGCACCGACTGCTTGGTCTTGCCTTCGGGCTGGCGATGGCGGGCCGAGACCCCCTGGCGGAGTTGCACCGGCGCGTCGCCCAACTGGATGAGAATGGCCGGTTCGGCACACAGCGAACGGCCGCTGCCTTCGAGCGAGCCGTTGGCGAGGAAAGGCAGCACGGCGAGCGTGTGCAGGAGCAAGAGGTCGGGGATGCCATCACGCTCTCGTCGGACGGGGAGCGCGTCGAGCATCTCAAACGTCTTCAGTTCGATGCTCAGGGCGACGAGTTCCTCGAGCGCCCCATCGCCTTCGGCGATGGTCCGGATCGCGGCGCCTTCCGTCAGCCGATGGAGGACGGTACGTTTATCCTGGCGCACCCACATCGAGCGCCCCCTAATACCCCGAGAGTTACTCTCTACTCTACCCCCACCATCCCACTTCCGCCAGCCCGACCGCAAGCGTCCGAACCCCCCAGGTAACACTCATACTAGCTACCCATCCACCGCCCCTATCCTCTTATCTCCAAATACCTGGTGGTCCAGACCAATCAGAGAGATGTGACCGCGTCCCGGAGCCAGGATGCCACCATCCCCCGCCGCCGCGCGCAGCGGGACAGATCGGCAGGAGAAGACTCTATTGCCGCCTCACTCTCTTGCCCACTCCTGGACGACGCTCAGCCCGGCGTTATGGTCGCGAGCCGCGCGGTACGCATTCACCACGGCAAGGGCCCATCCGATGATTGTCCAGAATGTCAGGAGGTAGAGGATCGCCTTTCCCCACATCCCGAGATACGCCTGGCCTGCCCCGGGGAGGACCAGCGAGAGGAGCACGGCAAGCAGCGGACTTTTTGGCCGCGTGCGCAAGGCCTCTGTCCGAAGCTGCTCGCGCTCGGCAGGTAGCAGCTGAGCCAGATATCGGTCAAGACGCTGTCGCGGGGTCTCGATCTCGACCGGACGTGATCGGCGTCGCCGCTTGCGCTGGCCAAGCGATTGGGTCCAGTAGATTCCGGTGCCCGGAATGCCCAGGGAGTAACGGGCGCCGCGCGGCCCGATGGAGATACGCGCGCCGCGCACCCCGGCGCTGAGTCCCAGGCCGCTTCGGCTCAGGTTCAGTCGAAGTCCACCGCCGAGGTTGATGCTCCTGCGAATGCGCCAGCCCACGAGCACCCCTCCCGTACCGAATCGTCCCGGCTCGTGCTGGGCGGTTGGCCGCAGCTAAAGGCCAGGCAGGCACATTATAACCTGACTGGCGCTGTATTGTACAGAATGTCTGGCGGTACCCCGCTCGGTGTGCTCACTGCCGTCAGGGGATGACGACTCCCTTCACGTAGCCGGCTGGTGGCGTGAGCGCGGCTTCGAAGCCCGCCGCGATCTCGTGCAGGGAATAGCGGTGGGTGACCAGGCGACCGGCTGGAATGATCCCCATCTCCAGCGCCCAGAGCGCTCGACGCATATCTTCTATCTGATCTTCGCTGTACGATGGGTGCGTGACGTGCATGATCAGTCCCTTGGCGGCGAACTCGGTCAGATCGATCGTCTGGGGCCGATTGTGGTAGCCGACCATGACCAGCTTGGGTCGGGTTCGACGCAGCACGCTGCAGGCCAGCTCCAGCGCGGCGCCGTTTCCGGCCGCCTCGATCGCCACGTCGATCATGCGGCCGCCAGTCAGCTCGCGGACGGCGTTCACAACGTCCGACCGTCCTCCACGGGCGTCAACCACCGCGGTCGCGCCGAGCTCGCGGGCCAGCTCCAGTCGCGCGGGATCGACGTCGATGCCGACGATCTGACGCGCGCCTCCGCCACGCAGGCAGGATAGCACCAGCAGCCCCATGTAACCGCAGCCAACCAGCGCGACGTCATCGCCGAACTCGTACGAGGCGCCGCGAGCCGCCGTGACCACGCACTTGATCGGCTCGAGCAGCGCCTCCTCGTCCCGGAGCGAGGAGGGGACGCGCAGAATTCGCGCGGCATCTGCCAGTGCGTGGGTCGCGAACGCCTGCCCGAAGAGTCCGCTCACGCGGTCGCCAACCGCGAAGCCATCAACTCCTTCGCCGAGCTGAACGACCTCGCCGACGCCCTCGTGTCCGAGCAGCAACGGCGGCGCGCCGGAGGCCGGGCCGTTCAGGAAGGCCTGCATCTCGCTGTGGCAGATGCCGCAGGCGCGAATGCGCAGGAGCACCTGACCGGGCCCTGGAGTCAGATCGCGTTCGAGCATGGCGAACGTGCGAGGCGCGACGACCGCGGCGTTGACGACATGCATCCGATCATTCCCCTCAGTTCAGGGTGGCCGGTTCGGCCACGGGCTCGAGGCTCTGGAGAATCCGCTCGCGGAACAGGTAGCAGATGGCGTGGCCAATCTGCATGTGCACATCTTCTACGATGCCATAGTGGTTGCTCTCGACGACGAGGCTCAGATCGGCGAGCGGCGCGAGCGCGCCACCGCCGAAGCCGGTCAGCGCGATTGTCGTCGCCCCGACCTCGCGGGCAAAGCGAATCGCGCGCAGCACGTTCTCGGAGTTTCCGCTTGCCGAGATGCCGATGACGACGTCGTCCTTGCGCAGGTACGGGCGCAGCTGACCCAGGAAGACACTGTCATAGCCCACGTCATTCGCCCAGGCCGAAAGCAAGGGGAGGTTATCCGTAAGGGAGATCGCACGAACCGGTCGGGCCGGTGCATCACCGCGATGGCCGAGCGCGCCTTTGGTGAGATCGGTGACGATGTGAGACGCGCTCGCTGCGCTGCCGCCATTCCCGAGGACGAAGATCTGTCGATCGTTCTGGTACGCCTCCCAGAGCGTCTCGATGATTCGCGTGACCGTGCCCAGGTCGAGACTGTGCAGCGCCGCCGTGAGGTCTTGAATGTAGCTCTGCAGGAAAACTGTCGCATCGGTCGAGATCGTATCCATCGAAAAATCCTCTACCAGAAGAATCGAGGAGTCAGAAGCCAGAAGAGCAGCCAAGATCGACGCGAGTGACGGTCCGGCCGCGCGGGATGTGCGCAGTCTTCGAGGATTTCCTCGTGGAAAGAGAGCGCCCCGTGTCTGTCCCGACCCAGCCAAACCCTCCGGCGAGCTGCCCAAGCCTCAACGGCGACTGATCCGATCAACTGCCTCCCCGTGGCGTATCAGTCAGGTGGCGTAAGCAGACGCCAAAATCATCATCCACGTGCAGAAAGTATTCCAGTTCTTTCGCGTTTCCGCCGACCTAACGGCCAAGATCTCTCTCGCCCCCGGGTGGAGGACCGGTATGAGCCCCAGCTGGAGTCGATGCGCCACGGCCGCGCCGTAGCGCCTCGAGCTGATTGCGCAGGTCGCCCACCTGCTGGGAAAGAAAGACAATGTAGCCGAACAGGACAATCCAGATGATTGTATACGCTGCAAACAAATAGACGAGATTCTGCGCTGGCATGTTAGTTTATCCCTTCGCTCTCAACGAACCGTTGGATCTGTTCCTTTAGCCTCTCGATCCGCATCCGCTGGCACATCAGAAAGACGTAGAGCAGTGTAAACGCGACGAGGCTCACCATCATCGCGACCAGCATCTCTGGCGGCAGGTGCTCTTGCCCTTCAAGCGAGACGACTGGTCCTGGATGCAGGGTTCGCCACCAGACCACTGACATCTGAACGAGCGGGACGTCGGCGAAGCCGACGATACCGAGAATCGCGCCGTAGCGGGCGCC
This sequence comes from Chloroflexota bacterium, assembly GCA_902810745.1. GTDB lineage: Bacteria > Chloroflexota > UBA6077 > FW602-bin22 > CADDYW01 > CADDYW01. Next base: position 4,080 of record CADDYW010000027.1, read on the forward strand.
CCGTGCGCGATCGGTACTGTAGGCACGCAGCATAAGATAGACGACGTAGATTGCCCAGAGGATCAGGGTCGTCGTCAGGCGTGCGTCCCACGTCCACCAGGTTCCCCAGATTGGTCGTCCCCAGAGCATCCCGGTTATCAGCACCAGGCTCGTGAAGATGACGCCAATCTCGGCCGAGCATCGTGCCGCCACGTCCCAGGAGTCGGAGCGCTTCCAGAGGTAGAGCAGGCTACTGAGAAAGACGACGAAGAATGCCAGGTACGCGAGCCAGGCAAGTGAGACGTGGAAGTAGAAGATGCGCTGGACATCGCCCTGGACTGCCTCGGTCGGCGCGTAGATGAAGGCGGTATAGAGGGCGGCAAGGAAGCTGACGAAGAGCGCGACGGAGAGGGCCCAATCATACCATTCCATCGTTCGCGCGCGTGTCGTTTCGTGCTTGCCAGCCAACGGAAGAGAGCTGACACCCATCGGTCACTCCTCCACGACGTAATCAAAGACGGCAAAACAGAGAATACTGAAGATCAGATCGAACGCGGCCAGCAGCCCGAGCCATCGCAGATGATCGGGGAATGCGCCCCCGCCGAGGGCGAGTGCTGTCGCTTCGACCGATGCGATCACCACGGGCACCGAGATCGGAAAAATCATGATCGGCAGCATCACCTCTCGGGCGCGGGTGTTGGCGGCCATCGCCGAAAACAGTGTCCCGACGGCCGCAAAGCCCGCGCTGCCGAGGAAGATGATCAGCACGAGCTCTGGCGTCGCGATCCCGAAATTGAAAAAGGCGATGAAGACCGGCAGGGTGATCGCCTCGACCACTGCCATGAAGAGCACGTTACCAAGAAGCTTCGCCAGGTAGATCGCCCCGCGATCGATCGGTGCGATGAGCAGACCATCTAGCGCGCCGCGATCTTTCTCCAGGACGAACGAACGACCGAGTCCGAGGATACCGGCGAAGGTGAATGCGACCCAGAGCACGCCCGGTGCGACCGCACCGACGTTATCAATCCGCAAGTCAAAGGCGAAGTTGAAGACCAGCAGCACAAGCAGAGCGAATACCGCCATGCCTCCGAGCAGCTCGCGCGTTCGAAGCTCGGCAAGGAGATCCTTCCAGAGCAGGGTGCCGACCTGGCGGACGAGACTGCTCACCACGCCTCCCTCTCTCCGCGGATCACGGCAGAGAGCTCTCTGGCGCTTGTCGCCGCGACTGGTCGATCGAGGGCCAGTCTCCCTTGCACCAGGACCACGACGCGATGCGCAATGTCGAGCGCGCGCTCGAGGTTGTGGGTCGTCAGCAGAACGGTGCGCGGCCGACCGGCATCGTCGACCATGAGCCGGTCCAGCAGCCCGGCGCCCGCGAGGTCTAGACCGGTCTCCGGCTCGTCCAGCAGGAGGATCGCCGGATCGTGGATGATGGCGCGCGCCAACGCGAGGCGCTGCTGCAGACCACGCGACAGGGTGCGCGTCCGTGTGTTGGCCCGGTGGGCCAGCCCGACCAGATCGAGAAGCGTATCTGCCCGGTGGGCGGGATCTTTCACGCCGTAGAGACGACCATAGAAGACGAGGTTTTCGCGGGCGGTCAGCTCGTCGTAAAGAAAGGTCTGGTGAGCAAGGAAGCCAACGTGGCGGCGTACCGCGGCTGCCTGGGCGGGTAGCGTCAGCCCGCCGATGATCGCTCGACCTGCTGTTGGACGCACCAGCGTGGCCAGAATCCGCAGAAGGGTCGTCTTGCCCGCGCCATTGGGGCCGAGGATGGCGACGCGCTGATCCCAGGGCACACTGAGATCGAGATCAATCAGGGCCCGACTGGATCCGTAGCGGTGGGACACTCCGTCGAGCTCGATCGCCCAGGTGGTGGCTACTGGCGCAGATGCGGGAGCCGTCGCGGCCATCAGGCAGCTCCCGATCCAGTCGGAGACGTGCGACTGCCCAGGATCAGATCGATCAGTCGCTGCTTCTGGCGGGCGCGCTCGGCCTGGTACCGCTCGGCACTGAGCTGGCCAGCGGCAAAGCGGTCGTCGAGCTGGGCGATCGAGGTGAGCAGGGCCCGTTGCTCGGCCAGCGGATCGGTCTGCCCGGCTCCCCGCGATCGCAGACCCAGAAACGTCGCGAGGGCGATCGCCAGACCGATCAAGACGAGCCCGGTGATCTGCATGGTCGTCGGATCCAGCCGATTGGTAGGCACCCCGGGCAGCCCGATCACGTCGATAGTCACGGTTGTATCGGCCTTGAGCTGGTCTGCTGCGAGGATTCGGTAGGTGCGGCCTTCAATGGGCATCGTTCCGCCGTCGCCGAGCCGGTCGCTGCGGAACTCCAGCCCGACGTCTGGCGCAAGGAAGCGCAGCTTGGCTGTCGGGTAGGGAAGATCGACACGAATCTCGGCGACGCCCTCCGCATAGCCGAGCCGGTAGGTGTAGGCGAGCTGGTGCTGCCCCGGGAGCAACGGCTGGGTGTCGACGTAGCCGTTCGCGATGGGCAGAAGCTTCGACGGATCCAGCCCCATCTGCGGCTGGAAATCGCTCGCTCCCTGCGGGAGCACGAGGCGAAGAGTGCGGGGCAGAATGCCCGGTACGGCCGCGCCCGGATCACCCCGATGATCTCCCACGTACACCCGATCGCCAGCGTTGGTGATGGTGAGCAAGGCCAGGATGGTCGTCTGCTGCTTCTCGGCATCCAGCGCTCCGAGAAGCCAGCTTGCGCTGTCGATACGAATGGCCGAGTCGCTTGTCGTCGGCTCGTAGATCTTCAGCTCCACCGAGACGGTCGACTGGCCGTTGGCCTTGGGTACCGCACTGACGTAAGACACCCCCGCGTACTCGGTCGACACGGTATAGCTGACGCTCGGATCGGCCGGGACGTTGGCGAAGGTGAAGCGGCCGTCGGAGCTCACCGGGGTACTCTGGCTGAACGTCGACTGCTGACTCGATCCAGTGCCCTGGAGCGTGACCACCAGGTGGCTCGGGAGTGGCGCCTTCGCCGTTCCGTTCACCACGGTCCCGCTGATCGTTTCTGTTCCGGCAGCCGCCGCGATGCTCGTCGCCGCTAGCAGCCAGGCCAGCATAACCACGGTACCCAGTACCAGGGAACGCAGGAGCCATCTACCGCGAAGAGGCAGAGATGATGCGCGGAATGCCGAGGCTCGATCTGCCTTGTTTCCTCTGCAATGTCTGGCTTGTCCCGGTGTCTCCCTGGTGAAGCCGCTATTCATCGTTTGGCCATCGCTTTCAAGGGCTCGCCGCAGGAGGGGCAGAAGCGTGCCGAGGGAGTCACTGTCGCACCGCAGGACGGGCACGTACGACGGCTTTCCCGGAGGCGACGCACCTGGCGCTCGATCTCATCGTCGATCGCCTTCAGCTGGACGTCGATCGCCTGCAAAATGCGCGCGGCCTCGGTCTCGAGCTGCTCACGCGCCTCGACGTAATCCTCGTCGCTGACCTTTCCGACCCGGTGATCGAACTCGAGCTCACGGAGCTCGGTGTAGATCCGATCGCGGCGGCATAGTAGCTCCTCGGACTGACCCGAGGCGCCGTCCAGCGGCGAGCGCTGCGGCCGAAGAAGCGGGTAGACGACGAACGCGACAACGGCGGCGACGAGGACGGTGGTGCTAACGACGAGCAGGATCAAGGCTCTCCCTCCAGCCTGTCTAGATCCTGACGAACCTGCTGGCGGTAACGCTCAAGAGTGGGATCTTCAAATCGGAGACGCTGCTCCACCATCTTTCCTCGTCGGAGACTCTGCCGGAGGAACCCGGCGAAGATCACGGCTCCTACCGCCAGCGCGACAAGAGGCAGATACCACGCTGCCAGGCTGAATCCTCGCCGCGGCGGTTCGAGCAGGACCGCATCGCCGTACCGACTGACAAAGTACGCGACCACCTGATCGGGCGTCTCGCCCTGACTGAGCTTCTGATGGATGATGCCGCGCATCTCCTGGCAGAGCTGATTATCGCAGACGTTCAGTGGTAGATTGGTGCAGATTGGGCAGCCCAGCTGGCGCTCGACCTGAAGCTCTTTCTCGGCAAGAGGATCGTCGGCGAAGGCCGTGCGCGGGAGGGCCAGGCTGGTGAGCGCGACGGCGACGAGGACGAGCACGGCGAAAGCCAGCGTCTGCCAGGCATCAGATTGCTTCAACACGGACTCCCTCGCGGACGGGGCGCGTAACTGCTACCCGCGCCGGTTCGGCGTCAGGCCACATCGCGATCAGCGTGCCAATCAACAGGACGACGCCCCCAACCCACAGCCACATCACCAGAGGATTGACGAAGATGAAAAGGCTCGCGCTTCCATCTTGCTGCCAGCCAGCCAGGACCACGTAGAGGTCGTCGAGAGGCGTGCTAAGCAACGCGATTTTCGTGTTCGGCTCCGTCTCGAAATTCACGTGGAACTGCTTGGCAGCGCGGATCGTCCCGATGAAATGACCATCCTGGCGCACCCCCAGATCGGTCCAGACCTGGCGATAGCCCGGGAATGCCGCCTCCTGGAGCGGGCTCATAATCAGATCATAACGGCCGACGGAGACCATCTGGCCTGGCTTGAGGACGGTATTCACTTCGATCTGGTAGAACTGCGAGCCGGTCACGGCGATGGCGATCAAGATGATGCCGATGTGGACGACGTACCCGCCGTAGCGGCGTCGATTTGAACGAATCAGATTTACTGCTGCCGTGAAGGGATTCTGCCCAGCGCGCAGACGCACCCGAATCCCCCAGATGAACTCCTGGATAGTCGTCGCCAGGACGAAGGTGCAGAGGAAGAGCGCGAGGTCGGCTGGCGCCTGCCGGATTCCGGCGGCCAGCAGCACGGCGGTCGCGAAGAGAGCGATCGCGAGCGGAACCCCGAAGTTACGCCGAAGCGTCTTCGTCGACGCTCGACGCCACGGCATCAGCGGCCCGATTCCCATCAGTGCGATCAGGACCAGGAACAGAGGCCCGTCCACGTGCTGGAAGAACGGCGGTCCAACGGTGATCTTGACGCCCTGGATTGCCTCGGTCACCAACGGGAAGATCGAGCCCCAGAAGGTGGCGACGACGATACCGAGCAGGATCAGATTGTTCAGCAGAAAGCTTGCTTCGCGGGACAGCGGTGACTCGAATTCGTGCTCACCCCGAAGCTCCGGCATTCGGTAGAACAGCCAGCCGAGCGAGAAGACCAGCGAAAGCGCCAGGAACGAGAAGAAATACGGTCCGAGCGCTGACTCCGCGAACGAGTGGACCGACGAGAGGACCCCGCTGCGGACGATGAACGTGCCGAAGATCGAGAGGTTGAAGGTGATGATGATGAGCGCCAGGTTCCACACCTTGAGCATCCCCCGGCGCTCCTGGATCATGACCGAATGCACGTAGGCGGTGCCGACGAGCCACGGCATGAGCGCGGCGTTTTCGACCGGGTCCCAGCCCCAGTAACCTCCCCAGCCGAGGACGTGATATGCCCACCACATTCCGAGCAGGTTGCCCGCTCCCAGGACGGCCCAGGCAAAGAGCGCGTACTTACGGGTGGTTCGGATCCACTCCGTGCCAAGCTGGCCGGTGATCAGCGCGGCCATGGCGAATGCGAACGGCACCGACCAGCTCATATAGCCGCCGAGCAGGACCGGCGGGTGCATGAGCATGCCAGGATCTTCCAGCAGCGGGTTCAGGCCAAGGCCATTCGGGGCGGTAAACGGGAGACGCGTGAACGGATTGCTGACGAAGTTGAGCATCAAGAGGAAGAAGGTCTCGACGCCGAGGAGGATCGCGGTCACGTAGGGCATCAGCGTGAGGTTCCGGCGTCGGTTCTGCAGAACGACGATGCCCGTGTACACCGCGAGTGCTGTTGCCCAGTAAAGGAGTGAGCCCTGCTGGCCGCTGTAGAACGACGCGATGGTCATCGACAGGGGCATCTCGCGGCTCGAATGCTCCGCGACGTACTCGACCGAGAAGTCGTGGGTCACGAACGAGTACACCAGCACCGCGGCGGCGATGACCATCAGGACCGAGACGCTCAGGGCGGCATTGCGGCCACTCCGAACGAGGGTCGGGTTGTGTCGGGCCGCGCCCAGGGCACTGGCGATGATTCCGTAAAGCGCTGCCGCGACCGCGACAAGGAGCGCAATCGTTCCGAGATCTGCCATGATCTACAACACTCCCGACCGGTGCGCGTGCGCGTCTCTGGAAGCAGGCAGCCTTCTGCTATGAGACATATCTACTGAACCTTGACTGGCGTTGGGACGGCCGCCGTGAACTTCGATGGGCACTTGGCAAGCAGGTTGCTCGCCTGGAAGACGCCGTCCGCGCTGTAATGCCCTTCGACCACGACCTGGATGCCCGGTCCAAAGATATCCGGAACCATCCCGCGGTAGACGACCGGCAGCGAGCCGCCGTCGTCGGCAATCGTAAACCGAACGGTCGAGTCGGTCGTCGAACGCTCGATCGAGTTCGGCTGAACGACGCCGGCCACGCGCACTGCCCCGACGGATGGCCCCTTCTGCTTCAGCTCTGTCACCGTGAGGTAATAGACGCTGGTGCTCTGGAACCCGGTGTAGATCAAATAACCGATTGCCGCGACGACCACGAGCACGGCGACGATCACCCGTGCCGAGCGGGCGCGACTGGGCGGCAGAGGGTCCAGGCGCCGTGGTGCGGTTCGCTCGACGTCCTCCGTCGAAAGGTGAAACGATCGAGTCGGCAGCGTGGCAATCCCGTGTCGCTGCCCGTCGAGTGGGCCGTCCGCGCCTTCAACTCGCGCCGGTCCAACGAAGCGGGCAGCCCCGAGCGGCCCATCGTGATGCGTGGTCTCGCCTGCAAACATTTGTTCGCTCACCGCAGGAGATCCTCCAAGGGTGCAACGATCTGATTGACGTCGACGGGCCCAACGATCTTGTGCGCGATGGTCCCGTCGCGGCTGATCAGGTAGGTCTCGGGCACGCCAACCACTCCGTAATTGATCGACACCGTCCCACCTGGATCGGGCGCGTTCGGGTAGCTGACATCGAACTGGCGCAGGAACGCGAGCCCATCGTGCTCATCGTCCTGGATGTCGATGCCCAGGAAGACGACCCCCCGGTTCTGATAGCGCTTCCAGAGCGCCTCGAGCAACGGCTGCTCGTCGCGACAGGGGACACACCAGGAGGCCCAGAAGTTCACCACGACGACCTTGCCCCGATAGCTTTCCAGGTGCACGGGTTTGCCATCGTAGGTCGTGAGCTGAAAGTCGGGCGCGATGGTATTGGGCTTGGGAATGATCCCTGCCTGAAGTCGTTGCGTGGTGAGGCCGTAGAAAAAGAGCGCCAGGAGGCCAGCCACCGCCAGCCACGCCACTAGCGGGACCACACTCACCCGGGCGCGCGTTCTAGGCTCGTCTTGCGTGACGCCTACGTCGCCCAATTCTGATTCGACCTTTCAGTTCCCCCGATAGCAGATGTTAGGGGAGCCCCTGGGATTTGTCAAATCAACCTTCCCTCGGCATCAGTACGGCGGCAGGTGCAGGAACCAGCGAGCGCCGAGGACGTTGCTGGCAATGGACACGATCAGCAGCGCGACGAAGAGGATGCGCCATCCAGCGCACAAGGAGCGGCGCAGCCCCATGGCGGTCAGAACCAGTAGAAACGGCGTGAAGTCCAGCGAGAAACGGTCGCCGTACTGGACCCAGCCGGTATTGTAGTAGAGCAGGTCCGGTGCGGCGACGAGGAACGCGCTCAGCCAGGCGGTACCCGCGAGCGCGAGATCCTGCCGTCGTGGGGGCCGCAGGCTGAAGATCAGGGCGGGCGAGACCGCCCAGAGGCCAGTGCCCCAGGGATCGAAGGTGATCGGAAACGGTGCGCCGAGGCGAGATGTCGGCGTCTGCAGCAGACGCGGAAGTCCGGTTACGCCCCCGATCGTCTGCAGCCAGGTCGACGGATCGATCGGCGCGACGATCGGCGGGGTGACGAGCAGCGCCGCCAGGTTACGCGCCAGGAAATGAGGGCTGAACTGGCCGTACTGCTGAAGATCCGGCTGCAGCTGCCGCGCGATCCGCATCGACAGGTAGCCGAAGTCGAGCGGTGAGCCGAATCGAATCACGTTCTGCCCGAGGAGCAGCGCGATGGCGGCGGCCAGCGGGATCGAAAAGCGGATCGCGCGCGGGATGATCGTGGAAGGAGGGCCGGTCCGCTGCAGCGCGAGGGCGGCCCAGAACACCAGGCCGAAGATCAGCGGCGTGCGAGCAAGGAATGCCAGCGCGAGCGCGGTGCCCGCCACGACCGGCCGGCACGCTCCAGCGCACTCGATCAGGTAGAGCAGCGCGAAGGTGACAGACACCACGTGGGCGATGAACCAGACCGTGCCGGCCAGCGCCGCGTAAAAGTGAACCGTCCCAAATCCGAGCAGCGTTGCCACGGCGATCGCTTCCAGTCGACCCAGTGGAACGCCCGGTCGGCCATAGCCCGGGGCGCTGAGGCGCCGGGCTAGCAGATAGGTCAGGGCAACGTCGATCGATCCGAGCGCGATGCTGAAGAGTCGATCGTCGAAGCCGGGCCCGGCGACGGCGACGAAAGGCAGCATCAGAATGGCTGGCATGGGCGGGAAGGAGACGTAGAATCGGCCGGCGAACGGGGTAACGTCGCCCAGTCGTACCGCGCGGGCCGGATCGATCCAGAGGTGGCCGTGCAGCAGCGCGTCGGCCAGCAGCACGAAGTGCGGCTGGTTCGACTGCTGGAACACGCTCGGGCCGGCGGCGAGGATGTAGGCGAGGCAGGTGAGCAGGGCGAGGAAAACGCCGACGACCGCGTCCAGTAGCCGCTCTCGGAGCGGGAGCGTCGCGTGGCGCTCTCCGATCTCAGGCCGCTCAGATGGCTTCGCTCGGGAAGCCAGGTCGTGGGTGGCGCGGAGCCAATCAGTCACGTGCGTCTCATCAGCCGCGGTCACGTTCCGCGAACGGCCATTCCGGCAAGGGTTCTCGCCCGTCTCGCCAGTCGCGAGGTCTGCCATCCACGCCCGTTTACCGAGCGAGTCCGCCGACGATCGCACCAGTCGGATCGATATCGCCCGGACCAATCGTGGTCAGCCAGAGTGCTTCTGCGGTGGAGAGTCCGAGTGGATTCATTATATCTTGTCGCCGAGCGTCAGCCGGGCCGCACCCGTCCGCTCTGATGATGTCGTACAATGTCCGCGACCCCAATGTCGTTGCGATGAGTGGTGGAACTCTTTATTGCCCGAGGAGGGACAACAGTGGTTCTGATGCGAATTTCCGGCACAACGGTCACGGTCAAGCCGACGGTTCTGGTTACGCTCGCTGCCGTCTGGGGAGTCGTTACCTGGGTGGGATTGCGTCGGCACCCGGAGAGGAGACTTGGCGCGGGCTTACTCGTTGGGCTGGCGTCGAGCGTCCTCCTCTATGGCGTGGAGCTAGGACATGCCTTCGCCCACATAGGAAGTGCACGCTTGGCCGGGGCGCCGATGGACGAGCTGCGGATCACCGCGGGGATGCCCCGTACACTCTACTGGAACAACTCAGCTTCACCCGATGTGCATCGGCTGCGCGCGCTGGGCGGCCCGATGTTCAACGCCCTGGGTGTCCTCCTGAGCCTGGCAATCTACCGCGTGGCGCCGCGTACGTCCGTCGCCCGGGAGCTCGCCGGCTGGTCCGCGGTCGGGCACGGCCTGCAACTGCCGATGAGCCTGATGCCATTGCCAATGGTGGACGGGGGGACGCTGCTAAAGTGGACCCTGGTGGCGCGCGGTCGGTCCGAAGCCGAGGCGGATGCGGTGGTGCGCCGGGTGGACCGCGGGATGGGGATCATTGGGGCGATTCTTGGCACTGGCGTGGTTGTCCGACAGGTGATCCGCTCTCAGCGCGGCGCGACGGCGAAGAGACTGCGCCAGCCAAACGTCCCGTAATAGCCGAATCCGTCGAGGAAGCTGGACGGAAGATCGAGGCTGGCGACGAGGCGCTGGGCGCTGGAGCCGTCCGGGCGTATTGCCCAGACCTCGGCCACGGCCGGCTGGTCAGCTCGCGGGGAGTGCCAGCGGACGAAGACGATCCATCGGCCATCCGGTGTCCAGACCGGCGCGTCGTCGGTCCAGTCTGCCGAGCTGGTGATCTGCCGCTGGCTCGTGCCGTCGGCGTCGATCAGCCAGAGATGGCGCGTCGCGATGAGATCGACCGGTCGGTTGCCCGGCGCGGGTCCGCCAGGCACGCTGATCGGCTGCTGCGCCCGCCCCCGCGCGAAGGCGACGGTTCTACGGTCCGGCGCTACGGCGGGCTCGACGTCGGCCCAGCGCGCATCCGAGGTCAGGTCGTGGCGGGTACCGCCCGGGAGGTCGATCCGCGTGAGGTGCTTATTGACGTACGTTTCCCGGCCGAGCGGGCCCGACAGGACGACGAAGGAGCCGGTGGGCGCCCAGGAGATAGCCTCGGTTGGAGCGAGCGCCGAGCCGAGCGGGATCGGGCTTCCGCCGTCGATCGGGACGGCGAAGTAGGGCAGGCCATCGGCGCGGCACGAGTTGCAGGGCTCGTTCGGACCGACGCCCACGGCCAGGAAGCGGTCGGTCGGGGACCAGACCGCGAGATCGGGCCAACCGGGAATAGCCCCGACCGCCGGCGGCATGACCGTCAGCAACGGGCGCACCTGGGCGCCTAAAATACCGCCGTCGGTCACCCAGAGCGAGCCATTGGTCGGCAGAACTCCGCCGGGGCCCGGGGTCGGCGACGGAGGCAGGCCGATCCGCCCGAGCGCGAGACGCTGTCCATCTCTGGACCAGCCGAGAATGGTCCACCGGACTCCGCTCTCGAGCGGCGTGATCCTGGCGCGCTGACCGCTCCGCTCCACCCAGATCGTGTTCGCCGCGCCGGTGCCCGGGCCTGCCTGAACGAACGCGACCGACAGACCGTCCGGAGACCAGAGGCCGCTCGTCACCGCGCGGGGCTCGGCTCCCGGCGACCAGCGAAAGGTTCGCCCGGTCTGGCCAGGCTCCTGATTCGTGAAGAACAGGCTTTTCCCGTCGACAGTCCACCACGGCGCGGTGTCGTGCCCGTCGGTCGTGAGCCGTGTCTCGGCTCCGGACGCGACATCGAGGACCCAGATGTTACCGCCCCGCACGAAGGCGAGCCGGATATGCGGCCGCGTCTCCGCTCCCGGGGAGAGCATGGCTGGTAAGGCGAACGCGGAGGTGGCCAGTCCGGCCACGGCAACGGCGATCAGAAGGACGATCGCGGGTGCGCGCGCGGACCAGGGCCGCCCCTGACCAGGCGGGCGAAGCCAGGACGTGACCAGATCGAAGAGAGCTCGACGGAAGAGCGTACTCGGGTGCACGTGGCCGCCTTTCGATGCTTTACCCAGTACAACAATCGAGCAGGTAAAAAAGTTCCGACTCTCGGTATGAATTCGGAGCAATTGCCGGTCCGGCGAACGCTGGCTCCGCCAGCGGCCCGGTCAGAGGCCGGTGCTATAATCGCCCTGCGCCGTCGCCCCGTGATTCTGCGGCCATGCGCTCGGCTGGTGACGTAGAATGGGATGTTGCCCAGCCCGCGGATCGACTGGTGCGCGGAGTAGCCGGGGAGGATCGTCTTCTCCCCACGAAGGTATCAGACGCCCTCTGGAGATGAGATGTCCGCATTCGATAAGGAGCTCGCCTTCGCTCGCGATCTAGCGATCCGGGCGGGCGACGTGCTCATGCGCTACTTTCGCACGGATTTCGCAGTCGAGATGAAGGGGTGGGCCGACCCGGTGACCGTCGCCGACCGCGAGTCGGAGACGCTGATTCGCGATGAGATTCGCCGTCATTTCCCCGGAGACGGCGTCGACGGGGAGGAGCAAGGGAGCCAGCCGGGGACCTCCGGCCGCCTCTGGCTGGTTGACCCGCTGGACGGCACCGCGGACTTCGCGGCTGGCCTGCCGATCTTCGCGGTCGTCCTGACGATGATCGAGGTGAGCGATCCATCGTGCGCGCTCCTGAACGTGACCTACGACCCGGTGCGACGCGAGCTCTTCCACGCGGTTCGCGGTGGCGGCGCCTACCTCGACGATCGACCGATTCGAACCAGCGCCTCCGACGATCTGGCGGGTGCGCTGGTGCATCTTCACTTCTCGAATCAGCGTGCCATCTGGGAGTCGAGCCTCGAGCTGGCCCGGCGGATTACCACGGTCGCGCCGCACGCGCGCAACATCGGATCGACCGCGATCGCGCAAGCGTACGTCGCCGCGGGACGCCTCGACGCCCACGTGAAGGTGGCGAGCGGGCGGTTCGACGTGGTCGGAGGAAACCTGCTCATCTCGGAGGCTGGAGGCGTCGTGACGGACCTCGACGGGCAGCCCTGGCGTCACGGCGGGAGCCTGCTCGCGGCAGGGCCTGCGCTCTACCCGAGGCTCGTGCAGATCACGCGCGGTCTCGCGGTACCACGGCGATAGCCTCTCTTGACGTTCGCCGAGCCGGTCATTATGGTTCTCGTGTGGCGGGACGTGACCTGACGGGTGCCGAGACGAGGGAAGATCATCTGGCGCAAGGGTGCACACGGTGCCAGAACCGAGTCGGATTTCCTGTGCCTCGCGTTCCGCCCGAGCGGGGACGATGAACAAAGGAGGACTGTGATGCTGCGGGTTGGGCTCATTGGCGCCGGGGGAATCGCACGAGAACATTTTGCCTGTCTGCTGCACATGAGTCGCGTGCGTGTCGTCGGCGTCGCCGATCCGCTTGTCGATCAGGCGCAGGCTTTAGCCTCCCAGGCCGGGGCAAGTGTTCATGCCGACTACCGAGAGCTGCTCGGGAAGGTGGACGCGGTCTGGATCTGCACGCCGACGTATCTCCACGCCGAGCAGGCAATCGCTTTCGCCGAGGCGAAGGCCCACATCTTTTGCGAGAAGCCGATCGCCCTTGGCCTGGCCGCGGCGGATCAGATGATCTCAGCCGCTCGACGCGCTGGCGTGCACCTGATGGTCGGCCACGTCATTCGCTACTACCCCGAGACGATCTACCTCAAGCAGCTCGTCGACTCGGGAGAGCTCGGCGAGCCGGTCTTCGCCTTCGGTCGCCGTGTGTCGGCATCCTCGGTTGGGCAGCACGGCGAATGGCGTCGCGATTTTAACCTCTCCGGTGGCTTCGCTCTCGACTCGGCGATTCACGAGGTCGATACGGTTCGCTGGCTCGCCGGTGAGATCACGACCGTGTACGGTCGGGTCCAGCACGACGACCCGGAGTACCCCGAGATCGACACCGACTTTCGAACGCTGTTCACGTTACGTAATGGCGCAACCGCGGCGGTCGACTTCAGCATTCGCGTTGCCATGCGCGAGTGGTCCTGGGGTGTGGTCGGGAGAAAGGCGACGGCGCTGAGTCCGCGTCGCGGCGAGGTTCGAGTGGCGCGGGTCGGGGAGCGCGAAGAGCGCGTGATTGGTGTCGATTCCGTCGCGGAGCCAATTCGACGAATCAATCGGAGCATGCTCGCGGAGAACGAGGCCTTCATCGACGCGATCGAAGCGGACCGTCCGCCCCCGATTCCGGGCGAGGAGGGCCGACGCAACCTCGAGGTCATTCTCGCTGCCCATCAGTCGTCACGCGAGCAGCGGCTCCTTGCGATCTAGCACGAGTCGGGCTTCTCCAGACGCCCACGGTAGCTCCTTCCAGTGCGACATCTCGCGATGGTGGATGAACCTGCGTGGCAGGCGGCTCGTGCCGGGCCGCGGATGCTCCCAGCCGCTCCCGAACAATCGGAGGAGAGAATGATTGGAACCCGGCGTCTCGTTGGAGCAGGCCTGGAGGTGGGCCTGCGGATTGCTGCCCTCCAGTTTCTCAAAGAAGCCCGCCAGGCTCCGCTGATCGCTCAGGAGACGCTGACGCGAATCCTCGAGCTGAACGGGGAAACCGCCTGGGGGCGCGACCGCGGGCTGAATCGGCTGTCAACGTCCGATGCCTTCCAGGATCTGCCGCTCACGACGTATCGCGATTACGAGCCGTACGTCGAACGGATCGCCGCGGGTGAGCCGAACGTGCTCTCGCGAGAGCCGGTGACCTATCTCGCCCTGACCTCTGGAACGACCGGTCCGCAAAAGATGATTCCAGTGACCCGACGACAGACGCGAATCGTCGTGCGTCACATGTTCGTCCCCATGGGGCTGGCGCTGCGATCCGGGGTGCTTGGTCCGATTCGTGGCCGCATGCTGCAGGTTATGACCGAGCACGTCAGCGGGACGACGGCCGGTGGGATCCCCATGGGAGCTGCCACGTCGGGCGGGCTGCAACGCATGGGGTGGATGCTTGGTTTGATCTGGACGTCGCCGATGTCAGTCGTCCGCGTTCAGGACCAGGCGGCGTCCCGCTACCTCCATCTGCTCTTCGCGCTGGGCGAGGAGCATCTCTGGACCTTGATCTGTTTCTTCCCTTCGACGCTTCTGTTCGTCCTTCGCGACCTCCAGGCGCGAGCCTCGGAGCTGCTGCGCGACCTGGCCGACGGCACGATCACCAGAAATCTCGACCTGCCGACAGACGTACGTGAGGAGATCAGTCGCGCGCTGCAGCGGCAGCCGGCGCGAGCGCGAGCTCTGACGACCCTTCTTGATCAGGGGCGGTTCACCGTTCACGATATCTGGCCGGACGTCCGCGCGGTGCTGAGCGCCAGCAGCGGCACCTTCGGCTTCTACGTGGATCAGCTGCGGCCGTTTCTGGGCGGCGTCCCGGTCTTCTCGCCGGTCTATAGCGCCTCCGAGGCAGTGATCGGCGTTGGCGTCTCGCTCGATCGGCCGGGCTACGTGCTCTGCCCATCGGCGGCGTACGTCGAGTTCCTCCCTCTCGAGGAGGCCGACGATCCCGCTGCGAGGCCGCTCGCGCTGGATCAGATCGAGACCGGGCAGGACTACGAGGTCGTGCTGACGACGTACACTGGCCTGACTCGCTACCGGCTGGGCGACGTGGTCAGGGCAGTCGGCTGGTTCGGCGAGGCGCCGGTGATCGAGTTTGTCGAGCGTCGTGGCCAGATTATCAACGTCGTCGGCGAAAAGACGAGCGAAGCGCAGATCTCCCGCGCCTTCGAAGACGCGTGCCGCGAGGTCGGAGCCGCCGTGGTCGACTACGTCGTGACGCCGGATGCCACCTCGACGCCCGCGCGGTACCTGCTGCTGGTCGAAGGTCTCGGCCGCGGCAACGATGTCGCGTCGGAGGTGGCCGACGTGTCGGCGCTACTCCAGTCGTTCGAGCGGCGCCTGCGCGAGGTTTCGCCCGACTACGACGATGCGCGCCGAATCGGCGAGCTGGCGCTGATGGTCGCCCACGTTCTTGCGCCCGGCTCCTTCGAACGATTTCGGGATCTGCGCAGCAGCGCTGGCGCGTCTCCCTCTCAGGTCAAGGTTCCGCACGTGCTCCCGGATCCCGCGGCTGCCAGGCGGTATTTCGCCCTCCCGGACCATGGAGCGGCGTTCGCGCGTTGAGCGTCGAATTGTGCCGCCCCCGATGACGCGGCCGCGCTCGCCCTCGACCGGTGCGCCGCCGCTCCGCTGATCTGCCGTCTGGTGTGGTCCGCCCGCTCGGGTACCCCCGGTGTGGCGCTCACGCGTCGTCGGCGTCGTCCCTCACTCGGTCTTCTGGGTAGGGCGGTCTCGCAGCGTGACTGGACCGGAGTGAACTCTCGATTGTTGACATAATCGGTGGGCATCTCTATGATAGCGCTTGTGCTGATGTCATGATCAGCATACAACTTGGCGTCGAGGTGTACTCTTGGTGTCCAGAATATCTCGCCGAGCGATGATCCGTGCCTCCGTGTTGACGGCTGCCGCCGTGGCGGTCGCGGCGTGCTCCTCCGGTACCGCGCCGGAGCAGAGCCAGACTCCGAGCGCCGGCGCTGCCAGCACCCCGGGCAGCTCTGTTAAGCAGCCAGTCACCATCAAGCACTGGGATTGGTGGGTCACCCAGGGCCCGACCATCGACAATGAGATCAAGCTCTTCCAGCACCAGTATCCCAACATCACCGTCGAGAAGACCACCCAGGTTACCGATCAGTATCCGAACCTGCTCCAGCTCGCGATGAAGGCCCAGACCTCGCCGGACGTCTTTCTCATCCCCGGCACACCGGACCTGATCGAGCAGATCGATCAGGGCTGGCTCAAACCCTTGAACCACTGGGCAACCACGGAGTGGCAGGCAGCTTTCCCTCCAGAATCGTTCGCCGAGGGCGCGAACGTCTTCCAGGGGAAGATCTACACCGCCCCCTACGACGGACCAGCCCCCTGGCTTCAGCTCTATCTGAACAACAAGCTCTTCAAAGCGGCGGGCCTGGTCGACGACAGTGGTAAGGTCAAGGCTCCCCAGACCTGGGCAGAGGTGCGCGCCGCGGCGCAGGCGATCACCAGGGCCGGGCACGGCGAGGCGTTCGGCTGGGGCTTTGGCGACAAGCAGAAATTCGTCCTGCCCTGGCAGATGATGATGTGCCAGACCAGTGGCGCCCCTGACGCGCAGGGCGGCTTCGATCTGCGCACCGGGACCTACACCTGGGCGGCGAATCCAGTCTTCCTCGATTGGATCACGTTCTTCATGGGGATGAAGCAGGACGGCTCGATCATCTCCGACGCGATGTCGATCGACGACGAAACCGCGCGTGTGCAGTTCGCGAACGGAAGGTTTGCGATGCTCATCGGCGGCGTCTGGGTGCAAAGCGGCTGGACCAAGACCAACCCCGACTTCACCGATTATAGCGTCGTCGGTCTGCCACACGAGGAGGTGAAGCCGACGAGCTACTTCTACAGCTCGCCGGGAGGTGTTGGCTTCGGCATCTCCAATCAGACCAGGCTCGCCGATGAGGCCTGGCAGTGGTTTAGCTGGCTGAACTCGAAGGACGCGGCGATTCGCTGGGTCAAGGCCGGCCAGGGGCTCCGCATCTTCCCGGAGGCGAACAAGCTCGAGTATGCCCAAACCGAGCAATATCGCGAGTATATGCAGGTTGCGCTCGAAGGTATTCGGATGGGCCCGTCGCCGTCGCTGCAGCATCCCGAGATGGCGCAGGTGAAGCCGCAGAAGACGCTACCGGACATCCAGGGTATCCTCGAGGGTATCTACACCGGACAGATTCAGGACGCCAAATCCGCTTTGCTGGATCTCCAGAATCGGCAGAACGCGGCGCTCCAGGCAGCGATCAAGGACGCGCAGGCGCGCGGCGTCAACGTGGATCCGTCCTGGTGGCGCGTGCCCGATTGGAACCTGACGCAGAACTACGTACAGAAGTAAGTGCTGAGTTCTGAGTGCTGAGTGCTGAGTCCCCGCCCGGTCCGCGAGCGCGTTCCGCGCTTGGGAAGGACTCGGCACCTGGCGCTCGGTGCTTGGCCCGGAGATACAATGGCCGAATCCGTCGTCCTACCCCATCGCGCGCGCAGAGCTGGATCCGTGCGCGAGTCGCGGGTCATTCGGTTTCTGCAGCGGCACGGCTGGTCCTACCTGTTCCTGCTGCCGATGCTGGCGCTGGTCGTGCCGTTTGTGATCTATCCACTCGTCGCCTCGATCGAGATCACGCTGTTCAACTGGGATGGAATCGGCCACCCGACCCAGTACGTCGGGTTGCAGAACTTCGTGCGCGTGGCACATGACCCGCTCTTCTGGAATGCCTTCAAGCACACGTTCCTCTACGCGGGCGTGCTCGTTCCGATTCAGCTGACGCTGGCGTTGATTCTCGCGCTGGTGCTGAACAATCCGCGCCTCCGTGGCGCCACGGTGTACCGGGCGATCTACTTCTCACCGGTCGTCACCTCGGCGGCGCTGGTCGGCATCGTCGTCAGCCTTCTCCTGACCAGTCTTGGCCAGCCACTCAGCGATACGCTGCTGAAGCTTGGTATCGTTGGCCAGCCGATCGACTGGCTTGGCAGCCCCACCTTCGCCCTTCCGACGATCATCGTCGTGGGTATCTGGCACACGCTCGGGTACAACCTGGTCTACTTCCTGGCCGGCCTCCAGTCGATCCCGAAGGAGCTGTACGAGGCCGCGGCAGTGGATGGGGCCAACGCCTGGCACCGCTTCTGGGATGTGACCGTGCCGATGCTGCGCGAGGTCGGGGCGGTGATTCTATTCCTGGCGATCCTCGGCAGTCTGCAGGTGTTCGATCTGGTGCTCGTGATGACCGGTGGTGGCCCCTACTACGCCAGCGAGGTCGTGTCGACCTACATCTACCACTTCGCCTTCACACCAGCCGCGGTACAGGCCCAGGCGAACGTCGGCTACGCCTCGGCGGCCGCGTTCTTCATGGGCGTCCTGGTGATGGGACTGACCGTGGCGCAGTTGCTCGCAGTGGGGCTGATGCGGCGACGTCGTGCCGATTTTGCGTCGTGACGAGGAATAATCCATGGCCATGAATCTGAGCTGGCGGGCGCCAATGCCATCGGCTCGGCGCCTGTCGCTGCTGCTGGTGCACGTGGTGCTGATTGGTCTGGGCTTCGTCTACATGTACCCGTTCCTCTGGGTGCTGGCAAGCTCATTCAAAAGCGCGGGCGAGTTCTTCGAGTCCGGACTCAGCTTGCGGCCGGCGGCTCTTCGCTGGGACAACTACGTCTATGCCTGGCAGACGGGCCACTTCAATGCGTACTTCCTGAACACGGTCGTCGTCGCGATCAGTGTGACTGCGCTGGTCATCCTGATTAGCTCGATGGCGGGCTACGTGCTCGCGCGAACCAGCGTGCCGGGGAAACGGCTGGTCATGGGCGGTATGGTCGCGCTGATGTTTCTGCCTGGCGGCTATACCATCATCCCGACGTTTGAGCTGGTCCAGCGGCTCGGCCTCCTGAACACGCTCTGGTCAATCATCATCGTGCAGACGGCAGGGGCACTCATCTTCAATGCGCTCCTCTTTGTCGGCTACTTCTCGACGATCAGCAAAGAGCTGGAGGAAGCGGCGCGCGTTGACGGGGCGAGCTTTCCGCGCATCTACGCCCAGATCATGCTGCCCATGGCCCGTCCGATGGTGGCGACGGTGGCGTTGTTCCAGTTCATGGCGAACTGGAACAGCTTCTGGATCCCGCTGGTCTTCACCCTGGGCAACTCCTCTCTGCGAACGCTCGCCGTGGGGATGTATGCCTTTGTCGGCGAGAACTCGACGGGCTGGACCTACGTGTGCGCTGGCGCGGTGATGTCGATCCTCCCGATCATGCTGGTCTTCTTCCTTCTGCAGCGCCACTTCATCGACGCGGTGGCCGGGGCAATCAAGGGCTGATATTCAGTAGCCCAGGGCTAGGCCACTCGCGCGGGGATCACTACCGCCGAGGTAGATGCCACGCTCGTGATCGATCTGGACGAGCTGAACGCCACTCGCCGCGCCCCAGGGGCCAAGCGAGACAACCCGGTGCCCTCGCCGTTCCAGCTCGCCACGGACGTGCTCCGGGAATCGGTCCTCGATGCGGAGCTCGAAGGGCTTGCCCGCGTTGGCCGGATCGGTCCCGGGGAAGCTGTAGAAGCGCGGCGCCTCGGCGGCAACCTGCACGTCAAGTCCGAAGTCGAGCAGACTACTCAGGACCTGTACGTTCCACTGAGGCTGCTGGTCGCCGCCGGGTGTTCCGCCGACGAGCCACGGTCGACCGTCGCGGCAGACCAGATAGCAGTTCAGGGTGTGCATGGTGCGCTTGCCGGGCGCGATACAGTTTGGGTGGCCCTCCTCCAGGGTGAAGCCGCGGCCGGCGCGATTGTTCAGCAGGATGCCGGTATCCCCGGCGACGAGGCCACTTCCGAAGGCTGCCGAGAGGCTGTGGATGAAGGAGACCGCGTTGCCATCCCGGTCGACCACCGCGAAGGACGTTGTGTCACCGTGGAGATCCTCGGCTGACGCGGCGGCCGGCTCGCGCGCACGGCCAGGGTCGATCTGCTGGCGTCGACGCGCTGCGAATGACTTGGAGATCAGCACGGCAAGAGGAACCTCGATGACACGCGGATCGCCGCAGTACTGCAGTCGATCGGCGAATGCCAGCTTCTTCGCCTCGACAAGCAGATGAACCCAGTCGGCGGAGCCGTGACCGAGCGCGGCCAGATCGAAGCCTTCCAGGATATTCATCTGCTCGAGCACCAGCAGGCCCTGCGACGGCGGCGCGGTTTCGTAGATGATCGCACCTCGATAGGAGGTACTGATCGGCTCGTAGAGCGCGCCGTGATGGCCTGCCCACTCGGTCCCAGCGAAGAGACCGCCCTCCGTGCGCGTGAACTCAAGGATACGCTCGGCCAGGGCACCTTCGTAGAACGTCCGGGGGCCTTCGCGAGCGATGATACGCAGGCTCGCCGCGAGATCCGGCTGGCGGAAGACGGCTCCGGGGCGTGGAGGCTCGCCACCAGGGAGAAAAATGCGCCGAGTCGTCGGGAAGCGGCTCAGCAGCGGGGCCGCGCTCGCGATTTGGGCTGCAACGGCGTCGACGAGTGGGACGCCATCCTCCGCAAAGCGAATGGCCGGCTGAAAGAGCTCGGCAAGTGAGCGGGTGCCGAAGCGGGCGAGAAGCGTGGCGTAGGCGTCGACGGCGCCGGGCACCGAGACCGAGTGAACTCCGCTCAGCGGCAGAGAACGCAATCCCTGCGCGCGATAGTACGCGGCGTGCGCACCGCTCGCGGCAACGCCGCTGCCGTTGAAGGCGTAGAGCTGCTCCGATCGTGCCTCGTAGACGATGGCGAAGACGTCTCCGCCCAATCCACAGCTCGCGGGAAGAAGGACGTTCTCAGCGGCTGCGATCGCGACTGCCGCGTCCACGGCGTTACCTCCCGAGGCCAGAACCTGAACCCCGGTCAGCGTCGCGAGCGGATGCGCGGTTGCAGCCAGGCCGTTAACCCCGAAGGCACGCGGGAGTCGGGTCGCGCCGACCCCTCTGGTGGGAGTCTCAGTCATCTCGTAGAACTCCTCGAGCGATTTCTCCGTGGCAGTATGATAGCAACTCCGCGAGGGCCGGGCCCGGCAGGGCGAGCCGTCGATGGCTCTCGGCGTGCACTCGCGTCGTGTAGCGCGACGGGCGGCAAACACACGCACGATGAATCTGTGAATTCCTTTACACAAATCCTCTTGACTCGGAGAGACGAAGTCGCTATAGTGCGAGTGTCGAACTGAATAGTCGTTAGCCGCCGAGTCTCGCTAGGCAGGCGAGAGCGGGGGACCCAGAACGTGGGGTGAATCCGGAGGGTGGTTCCTGCGCAGGCAAGAACTCCCGACGGTAGGCTACTCTTCCAGGCCGAACCCTTCAGCTAACTCCGTAGGCATCGTGAAGAGGGTAACGAAATTGCGGCCCAGAAGGCGCAATTGCCCTCTGGGTTTTGTTTTGCCTCGCGGGCGGCTAACGCTAGGGGCGCATTTAACCGATTACCAGCGTTACCGACGCCAGTCGCCCTCGGCGCCCATCCGGAACCATGCCGCTCAGAGTGGGCGCGTGAGCAAGGGCGTGAAAGCCCGTGAGGTGGTTTAGTTCCTCCCCACAGGCCACGGGCAGGCGTTCCGCTGGTAATGTGGCCGGGGGCCCTCGGCCGCGACTGCGTGGGGGCGCGCAAAGCGGCGCGGGTAAGGGCAACAAAGCCGGCGAGGTAGGGCTACCAAGCTACAGAGCGCCGGCAGGCACTTTCGTGTCGCGCGCTCGAGTCGTCAAGGCACTCGAGCGCGCACTTCTTTTTCAGGACAAACGCGGGGGGCACGTCCTTAACGTGGCGTGCCCCCCGCGCGTGAAGACGATCTTACGATCGGACGACGGGAAGCGGGACCCAGGTCGGGCGCTTTCCGGTCGGACCCAGCGTGATGATGCTGATCCGCGCCGCGACCTGCGCGGCAATCTCGCGGAATGCCTCGGCTTCGACCGACTGAGGATTACCGCGCAGAATCGGAACTCCCTCGTCGCCACCCTGCCGAATCTGCGGGTTCAGTGGGACACGCCCAAGGAATGGCACCCCCAGGCGTTCTGCCGCTTTCTCTGCCCCACCGTGCCCGAAGATGTCGACGTGCTCGTTACAGTGAGGGCAGATGAAATAGCTCATGTTCTCGACGATGCCGAGAATCGGCACCTCGAGCCTTTCGAACATTCGGAGGGATTTCGTCGCATCGAGCAGCGCAACATCTTGTGGCGTTGAGACGATCACCGCGCCGGTCAGCGCGACGAGCTGCGCCAGCGAGATCGACGCGTCGCCGGTGCCCGGGGGCAGGTCGACAATCAGATAATCGAGCTCGCCCCACTCGACGTCGTTGTAGAACTGCTGGATCGCCCCGCCCACCATCGGACCGCGCCAGATCACCGGGGTCCCCTCGGGAACGAAGAAGGCGATCGAGATAACCTTCACGCCGTAGGAGATGAGCGGCTCGATTCGGTTATCGTGGCCGCGCGGCTCGCCACTCGCGCCGATCATCAGCGGAACGTTCGGACCGGTCACATCCGCGTCAAGGATGCCCACCTTCGCACCGGTCTCGGCCAACGCAAGGGCAAGGTTGACCGCGACAGTCGTCTTGCCGACGCCTCCCTTGCCGGAGCCGACCGCGATCACATTGCGGATATTCGGTAGACTCTGCTTCCCACGCGCAGCACGACCCGACACGACGCGCGCGTCCATCTTGATGTTGATCTCGCGCACGCCCGGAACCGCCGCGACCGCGCGGCGACAATCGCTTTCGATCTTGCCCTTCAACGGACAGGCTGGTGTCGTCAGGACCACCGTAAAGCTCACGGAATCGCCCGCGATCGAGAGGTTCTCGATCATGCCCAGTGAAACCAGATCTCTCCCGAGGTCGGGGTCGCGGACCGTGCTCAGGGCGCGGAGAATATCCGCCTCGGTTACTGTCGATTGTGCCATCTCTGCGTGCTCCTTGCTACCTGCCTACCCGGGGAAGCCGTTCGGCATCGTGACACACCCGCGCCGATCTCGGAGTACGCGCGTTCGAGATGATTCTCTCGCACCAGCAACCTCCAAGCGCCACGGTCCTTGAGGGTGGAAGACACCGAATCGTGCCGCCGATCAATGTGCTCATGAACGACAAAAATCTTCCGAGGTCATTGTACCAGTCTCGGGTCTAGCGTTCCATCGCGATGCGGAAGAAGGCCTCGGCGAGTGGAATGCCCTGGGGTTCGCCGATGTTCTTCGCTCTCTCCCGCATGCGGTCGGCCAGTTGCTCGGCGCTGCCAACCTGGCTGACGTGGCAACGAAGTGCCTCGACCTTGCGGTCGAAGCTGCAGCTAATGTCGATCCAGACGTTGGGCGTCGCGGATCCCCAGAGGTAGACCTCTTTGACCTTATGGGGGAGGAGCCCATCGCGCTCGTGGTGGAGGAAGTTCAGGCGGTCACGTGCCGTCGGATAGACCGAGTCCAGCGTCGCCGTTCCCACCGCCCGGTGATCCGGGTGATTGATATGGCCAGCAGTGTAGACCACTGTCGGGTCGTGCGTGAGGATGATCTGTGGTCGAATCCGTCGGATCTCCCGAACGATCGCCTCGCGCAGGGCGAGTGTCGGGGCAAGCTCACCGTCGATAAAGTCGAGGAACACGACCTCGCGGGCGCCAATGACCCGTGCGGCAGCGCGCTGCTCCTCCTCGCGGATCTGGATCAGGCGCTCGGAGGTCATCTCGGGATCGCTGCTCCCTTTATGCCCGCGCGTGCACAGGAGATAGTAGATCTCCTTGCCTTCTTCGGCCCAGCGAGCGCTCGTGCCTCCACAGGCAAACTCGGGATCGTCCGGATGCGCGGCGACGACCAGGACGCGTACGGGCTGTTCCGTCTGAACCTGATGCTCCATGAACCTTACTTCAACCCCCAGTGACATTCCTTCTCATTATAGCCGGCCGTCGCCCATTTTGCTTGACACTGTCGGATCGCAGGCGATACACTTTCGCTAGATCAGATAGGT
This sequence comes from Chloroflexota bacterium, assembly GCA_902810745.1. Taxonomy (GTDB): domain Bacteria; phylum Chloroflexota; class UBA6077; order FW602-bin22; family CADDYW01; genus CADDYW01. The sequence continues at coordinate 27,833 of CADDYW010000027.1, forward strand.
TTTTCGAACGCATCCGCGGCCGCCGCTGGTCATGCCCGCTGGCCGGGGATGTGACAGGGAGATGGCGGTGAGCGCTCAGCAGAGAATCGAGGTGGACGAGCCGTTCGTCCGCGTGGACGTCAAGACCGCGCAAAAGATGATCGAGAATGGCGAGGTCCAGATTATCGACGTCCGAGAGCCACACGAGTATGCCCAGGAGCACATTCCGGGAGCCAAGCTTGTCCCGTTGAATACGCTGCTGCAGCGACCGCGCGAGTTCCTGACTCGTGACCACGTGCTCTTCGTTTGTGCCGTCGGACAGCGTAGCGCCGTTGCCTGCGAGATGGCGGCGGCGATCGGGCTCGAGCACATCTATAATCTGGAGGGCGGCACGACCGGCTGGGTCAAGGCTGGCCTACCAGTCGAACGGTGACTGATCGGCGTCTGCGGGAGGTGCGTCGATGGCTACCAGCGTCGCCACTGAGATGACCTCGTCCACGGGGCAGGTCCATCGCTGGTCGGCCATCGATACCGAGGTAGAAGCGCGGATCGAGCGCGAGCTACAGCGCCCTTTATCCTGGCGGCAGGCGCTTCTTCACTGGCTGATCGAGTACAACAAGTACTGAATTCCCACTCACCGGTAGGTTCCGGTCAATCGCCGACTCCCTCGGGCGTGACGACCATCACCCTGGCATCGCCCCGGTACGCTGGGCGCACTGGCATGCTCCGTGACCCGCGTGCCACTCACCGGGCACGCGAACCCCAAACTCGCCTAGCTCCTCGGCGAGCGCGCAGAGTGGTAGCCCGACGACGTTGCTGTAGCACCCCTGGATCGACTCGACGGGATGGAAGGTTCGATTCTGGATGGCGTAGGCACCAGCCTTATCCAGCGGGTCGCCAGTCGCGACATACCGGCGGATCTCCTCGTCACTCATCGGACGGAGACGTACTCTCGTCGTCTCGGTTCGCACCCGGGTTCGCCCGCTCTGTGAATCGAGAACGGCCACGGCACTGATGACCCGATGGATTTTGCCGCGAAGCCGTCGGAGCATCGCCACCGCCGCCTCAGGTGTCTCGGGCTTGCCGAGTAGCTGGCCACGGTAGACGACGACCGTATCGGCTGCAATGATCAGGGCGTGCGTCTCTCTCGGCAGGCGTGCGAGTGCCGCGTGGGCCTTGGCCAGGGCGAGCCGCGTGGCCGTTTGACCGGGAGTCTCGCCGGAAAGGGGGTTCTCCGGAACGGCGACGGGGACGATCTCGAAGGGGAGGCCCAGCCGCGCGAGAAGCTCGTGCCGACGGGGTGACGTCGAGGCAAGGATAAGCTCCGCGTGTCGGGCGTCAGTGGTCGAGTCAGGCCAGGCATACGCCAGGGGATCACCGCTCATCGCCGTGTCGTCATCACGGATCCTACCATATACGGAGCGTATGCGCGAATCGGATGCAGCCCGGTTCCGTCGGCTTCGGACAAGACTGCTTATTCATCGTCGGTCAGGGGCTGTCGGCCGGCGAAACCTGTCGTCAGTTCGTGCCAGAAACGGATCCGATCCTCTCCGCGCTTCCAGCAGAGATAGACAATGCGTCCTTCGCGCCGATGGGGGAAGTCGACCAGGCCCTCGTCCACGTCCTTCACTTCACAGCCCAGAGATGCGATCTCCTGGAGAACCGCGTTCATTTGGCTGGCCAGCTCCTCGATGCGGAGTCGAAGCTGGCGAGCTTCCTCGGTGTGGTCGGCACCGTTGGCCCGTGCCATCTGTTCAAGCTGTAGAAGACGTTCCCGAGACGGCTGCGCCTGCTCACGCAAGCGATCGAGGCGACCAAAAAGCTCTTCGAGTCGGGGGATCAGTGCGTTCGCCTCGACCACGGTGAACAGGCGCATCTCAGTCTACCACGGGCGGGTAGCACCAAAGTACCGATTGGACCAGTACGGATCCGAGAGACTTCGTACCGCGACGCCAATGCCGTAATCGACGGCGTTGATAAACCGTCCGCCGCCGATGTAGATGCCATCGTGGGAGAGCCCCGGCTGGTAGGTATTGGCAAAGAAGACGATGTCGCCAGGGAGGAGATTCTGGCGGGATACGCGCGTACCACTCTGGAGCTGGCCCCAGAGATCCCGTGGAATCGGAATTCCGGCTCGCCGATAGATGTACCAGACAAATCCCGAGCAGTCGAACCCGCTGGGCGACGTGCCACCCCATGCGTACGGTGTGCCGAGGTATCTCGAGGCGATCGACACGATGTTCCAGCCTCCGCCGGTGGACGGACGCGCCGCTGGCTTGGCAACGGCTACCGGGGCCGGCGCGGGCGCTCGAACGACCGGCGCTGGTGCCGGCTTGCTTCGGACGACGGTTCGGCTGACGCCGGGAATGGTCAGCTGCTGACCCGGCTGAATATTCGACGGATCGCTGAGGTTGTTTGCGCTGGCGATGGCGTTGAGACTGACGCCGAACGAGTCGGCGATCTCGGAGAGGCTGTCGCCCTGCTGAACCGTGTAGGTCGTGTGAGGCTGCGCGGGCGCGGCGCGAGGATGCCCACCAGGAATGACGAGCCGTTGCCCGGGCTGCAGAACGTACGGCTCGTCCAGGCCGTTGGCGTCGACGATTGTCTGGATATCGACCCCGAAAGCATCGGCGATGCTGGAGACGCTATCGCCCTCGGTCACGGTGTAGGTCGTCGACGAGGAAGGAGCGGGAGCGGTAGCCTCCGGCACCTTCCCGCCGGGAATTACGAGGGTCTGGCCTACCTGGAGCACGAAGGGATCTTTCAATCCGTTCGCTCGCGCGATCTCGGTGGTGCTGGCCGAGTAGCGCTCGGCGATGGACTGCAGTGTATCGCCATCCTTGACGGTGTGAACCACCCCGGGGACCGGGGGAATCGTCAGCTTCTGATTGATCGAGAGCGAGTCCTCGTTGCCTCGCAATCCGCTGGAAATGGCAATGCTCTCCGGAGAGACGCCAAACCGCTGCGCGATCGAGGAGAGCGTGTCACCTTCGACGACGTAGTACGTCAGCGGAGTCAGCGGTTTGGGGCTTTCGACGTGTGTCGGGAAGGGGAGCAGGTCAGAAACGCTCAGGGTATCGTTGCCGTTTCCGGTCGAGGGTACGATCTTGCTTGGCACCACGAGCGGCGGCGGATTGGACTCCGCCGTCCCGCTGGCGTCATGACCGGGCCGCGTCAACGACCGAGAGGAAAGCTCGGCCCGCTCGGCATCCTCGATGCGGCCTCCGGGAATCACGAGCGACGTGTTCGGTGCCACCGTCGTACCCGTGAGCTGATTGAACTGGGCAATTGCCGTCGCATCTGACTGGAAGCGACGAGCGATGGAGTCGAGTGTATCACCAGTCTGGGTCGTGTAAAGGACGCCGGAGACTGGCAGAATGATGAGCTGCTGGCCAGGTGTCAGCGTCTGGTCGGGAGCCAGATTGTTCGCCCAGACGATAGTGTTCTCGCTGATGTCGAAGCGATCGGCCAGGTCAGCGATGGTATCCCCCGCCCGAGTTTCGTAGTGCATGATCTGCAAACGCTGCGGCGAGGCCGCGAGTGTGTTCGCCACGGGTGGGCGGACCAGCGCATCGGGGCTCGAGGACTCCGGAACGGGGAACGCAGACGGCTGAAACAGCGTGTGCTGGAGGGACCAGTTCGCTCCGCCGCTCCCCAGCGTGCTTGCGCGCCCCACGTACGCAACCACCAGGCAAAGAATCACGACGACGGTGTGCCCAAGAAGCCGAGGGGGGATCGCATTGAATACCTGCGAGGTCAGGAGGTGCGATGACTCGTCGAAGCGCCGCCGAGCCCGGTACGAGGAAGGGGTGATCGAACTCACGACTTTCCACCGAGCGACTGAGCCTCACCCTACGTCCTCCGTTGGAGCAGGATCCTGAGGCCCCCGTAGGATCGTGACGACAGCCATCACCGTCTTCGCTGACAGCACGACTCCCAGCCACGTCGGGGGTAGACAACCGGTCGCGACTGATACCCGCTGAGCTCTGTTCAGCGGGTTGCCGGGGACGAATAATCGCCCCCACGTTTGTTGCTCTGGATCGAGATTCGTCGCGCGGTTGTCACCGATACCCGGGCGCAGGCGCGCCTGGGTATGTCTTTTAGCGTCGGCATTATAGGTGGTAGCAATCTAGCACGTCAAGCCTCCGGTGGTTAAAAAGCACTATGCCGGGGCCACCAATAGGTCATGAGCAGATTGCCACGTACGCTGGCGGGATACCCACTCACGGAGGTCCTCCGTCGCCTGGCGGGCTGCAGCCAGCGCGGCGTCGACCTGCCGTGGCGCGGTTCCGCCGATAACATCCCGCGCGCTGATTGACGCCCAGGCGTCGATCAGCCGAACATCCTCGTCGAAGAGCGGACAGACGGCGCGATACTCATCGAGTGGCAGATCAGAGAGGGTGTGTCCAGTGGCGAGGCAGCGCTGCACGATCTTCCCGACGATCGCGTGAGCCTCACGGAAAGGAACGCCTCGGACCACCAGGTAATCGGCGACATCCGTCGCCAGGCTGAACCCGGCCGCCGCGGCCTCGCGCAGACGCTCGGCGTTCACTGTTGCCGAACGGAGCATGCCAGAGGTCACGGACAGCGACGGCAGAAGCGTATCCACGGCGTCGAAAAGTGCCTCTTTGTCTTCCTGGAGATCACGGTTGTAGGTGAGGGGAAGGCCCTTCAGCGTCACCAGAAGGTGGGTCAGGTGGCCATAGACGCGGCCGACCTTTCCACGCACGAGCTCGGCGACGTCGGGGTTCTTTTTCTGGGGCATCAAGCTGCTGCCGGTCGTGAAGGAATCGTCTAGCGTCAGGTATCCGAACTCGCTCGTCGTCCAGAGCACAATCTCCTCGGCCAGCCGAGAAAGATGTGCCATGGTGAGCGACGCGGCGGCAAGGTATTCGACCACGAAGTCGCGGTCTGCAACCGTATCCATACTGTTCCGGGTGACACCATCGAAGCCGAGCTGCTCGGCGACGAACTCGCGGTCGATCGAATAGGGAAGACCGGCCAGGGCGCCGGCGCCAAGCGGGAGGATATTGACGCGGCGGTAGGCATCGCGGAAACGATCGGCATCACGCGAGAACATTTCGTGGTAGGCCAGCAGGTGGTGCGCGAGGAGGACGGGCTGCGCGCGCTGCAGGTGCGTGTAGCCGGGGGCGATCACATCGTGCCAATCCGTCGCGCGCTCCTGCAGCGTTGCTTGCAGGTCGGCCAGCAGGCTCACCGTATCCACGATGACCTCGCGCAGGAACAGCCGCAGGTCGAGCGCGACCTGATCGTTGCGGCTGCGCGCGGTGTGAAGCTTTCCGGCGACCGGACCGATCAGCTCCCGCAGACGCGATTCGACGTGGGTGTGAATATCTTCGAGCGCGTGATCGAAGACCATCCGCCCCTGAGCGATGTCGTCGGCGACGCGCCGAAGGCCGGCTTCGATCTGCGCGGCCTCATCGGCGCTGATGATGCCCCGACGGCCGAGCATCCGACAGTGCGCAATACTTCCGGTGATATCCTGGCGAAAGAGCCGACGGTCGAAGTCGATCGACTGAGTGAACTCTTGAACGAGGCGATCTGGCTCCGAGCCGAAGCGACCACCCCACAGTCTCACTGCTACCCTCCCTGGCGGCGAAGCGCGTTCGGCTGCGATCGAAACGGCAGGCGGAGTCTCCGGTTGCTTGCCTGGCCAGTCTGATGCTGATGGGGAGGCTTCGGGCGAAGGTGGAGCGCCCCGCCTCCCGAGAATTCGTCGCGCGATCTGTGGGGATCGTACTGGACGCCTCGATCAATGTCAAACCGTCGTGTGGCGTATCGGGGACGCGACCGCCGCTTCTCGGCAGGGCGCTGGATCGCTGGCGAAAGCGGTCAGCGCAGCGACGACGGGAGGATGCCGAGCTGCTCGCGGTACTTCGCGACCGTGCGACGAGCGATGACGATGCCGCGGCGCGCGAGCTCGTCGGCGATCTCTTGGTCAGTTAGCGGTGAGGTCTCGCTCGCGATCAGCTCCTTGATCACGTCCATGACGCTCAGCGAGGCGGTGAAGAAGTCGCTGAATGGGATCACCTTTCGGCTCGGGAGCATAACGTATTTGGACGCAGTCGCGCGGCTCACCGTCGACTCGTGCATGCCGAGGTGGTAGGCGACGGCAGCGCGGGTGAGTGGTTTGAGATGGCGGATACCGTTCAGCAGAAAGTCCTTCTGCGCTTCGACAATGTACTCGGTGATCTTCTGGAGTGTCTGGCGCCGCTGGTTGATGTTGGCGATGAAGAGCTTGGCGCGAGAGACATATTGCTTGATGTGGCGCTTCTCCTCTTCGGTGAATCGTTCTGGCTCGCGCTCGAGATTGGCCGCGAGCTGCTGGTAGAGCGGGGTGATCCGCAAGAAGAAGCGCTTCGACTCGATCACCTCGACGTCGAACGTATCCTTCTCGCCCTGGGTGATAATCACGTCGGGCAGGACGATTGTCGATCGGCTCTCGGCAACACTCGGGTCGGGTGCGCCGTAGCCCTGCGCCGGGTAGGGATTGAGGCGATGCCGGATGAAATCGCTTGCCTCGGCGACCGCGTCTGGTGTGACGCCGAGCTCGTTGGCGATTTTGTTGAACTTGTGCTCGGCGAGCTCCTGGAGGTGCGACTTGACGATCTCCGTGGCGACCGGGCACCGAATGCCTTCGCTCTCCAGGTAGGCGATCTGGATCAGCAGGCACTCGCGAAGGTTGCGAGCTCCAATACCGATGGGCTCGAGGGACTGGAGCGCTGCCAGCACCCGTTCGACCGCCTCGACCGACACGTCGAGCTGGTGGGCCGCCTCCTCGACACTGCACTGGAGGTAGCCGTTATCGTTGAGATTGCCGACCAGATAGGTCGCGATGGGCATCTCCGAGGCAGGAAGCATGGTCTGGAGATCGTTGAGCAGCCGCTCGGCGAGACTCATCTGGGCCGCGACCTGGGTGAAGGGGTCGAAGTCGTCTTCGGGCGGCGACGCGGTCAGATTGAGATCGTTGATATACTCGTCGGAGCTTTCGTAGTCATTCTCGGGGCCGGTTGGCGTCGCCTTTTGCTGGCTGAGACACGCAGGACAGATACTTCCCTGCATTGGGCCGCCGCAGGCGGGGCATGTCTCCTTCTCGACCAGCTCCATGGCCGGATTCTCGGCGATCTCCTGGGCGATCGCTTGCTGGAGCTCCTGGGATGACAGCTCGAGGATGTAGCTCGCGGCGACCAGGCGCGGGGAGACCTTCATCCCCATCTGGGTCGAAGCTTCTTGGGTCAGCTCCACTGCTGGCACTCTCCTCTCGGCGATGTCTGACGCCCTTGCGTGACCTGAGAAATGTCTGAAAATCGGCCTGCAAGGCCAGTTTCGAGCTGTGCCCGACTATCGCACGTGGGCTACCATCAGGTAGAATGCCCGGGAAGCGCGATCATGAACCGCGTACGTGCCTCCGTCTGATGATCGATCCAGACACGTCCCTCCTGTTTCTCGATCAGCCGCCGGCAGATGTACATGCTCAGTCCAATTGGACTGAATTCGTCCACGGGCGCGGTGTCGGTCTGACCAACCGCGCGTCGCAGCAGCGGGAGCTTGTCTTGCCGCACCACCCCGCTGGGAACCACCTCGATAATGACGTCGTCGCCCCGGTGCACGCCGATGCTCACGCGATCGCTCCCCGCGCAGTAGCGGAGGGCGGCGCTCAGCAGGAGAACCAGAGCCCGCTCGGTGATCACCGGGTCGCACCAGGCTTTCACCTCGGCTCCTTCGTCCACCACGATCGTGGGGGACGGGTCCGGGAGCCTCAAGCGCTGTATTGCCGACCGCACAATCGTCGACACCGTGGTCTGGCGGATCTGCAGGTTCCATCGGTGCCGAAGCTGACTGAGCAAGACCAGATCGTCGATCAACGCAGAGATTCGATCGGCCTCGCTGAGCGTCGCGGTCAGGCAATCACGAACCTGGGGCGCCAGATCGGACCGTCGCAGGGCGAGCTGGCTGAAGCCCTTGATCACGGTGATCGGGCTACGCAGGTCGTGCGCGATCATCGAGATCAGATCGCTGTCCGGGTCGTTCGGTTGCGGCGGAGACTCTTTCATGTCGTTCCAGACTGCCAGGGCTGGATCTGATGACGCAGCCGAATCCCCGGTGTGCTGCGTGCAATTTCCGTGCCTAAACTCCGATCACCTCCATCTCGTCGACGACGTCGACCACCCCGGGCACCTGCCAGGCGATGTCTTCGACGAGGTCGCTATCGGCAAGTGATGGTACCACGCCGCGCAGGTGGACGATGCCGTTGCGCACGGCGACGTAGATCGGCAGGTCAGCAGTCCCGGCATCCTCTTTGAGGGCCAGGCGAACCTGACGGGCGATCTCGTCGTCGCCGGTCATCACCGAACGCGGTAGCTGCTCGAGGTCGATGGGCGCGTCGAGGGATGTCGGCGCAAACCCGCCGACGACGGTGTAGCCTCCGACCTCGCGTGGAGCGCGGTCGATCACCGGATCTGTCGGAGCGAAGAAGGGTTCGGCTTCGTCGGCGGCGATCGCCGTATCGGTGGTTCCGATCATCTCATTCAACCGGTCTTCAGTGGACCGGGCAAACGAGGTGTTGTTCAGCTCGACCTCGGCGGCGAGCTCGGGATTGGTCACGGTCCGTTCGATCGGCATCGAGCCGACGAGAGGATCGACGGTGAGACGGTTGATGACCTGCCGAACCCCCGGAACCTGTCGAGCAAGTCGCTCGGCCGCGAGGTAGGCTTCCTCGGTGCGCACGGCACCGTCAAGGGAGACCCTGCCCTCGCGGTCGGAGGAGAGGATCAGTCCGTAGATCTGAACGGTCGAGAGGGTGGTGCGCACGCGCTCCAGGATATCTCCCGGGGACTCGGCGACCTCGGATGGGGGTGGAGCCGGAGAGTGGTGCGCACGTGGAGAGCCTCGCGACGTACCCCGCCGCGCGGGCCGATTCGGTGGATGCGAGTCCGGCACGAGATCCTCCCCGGTTCGGTCAGAACGACACGATCGAGCAGAATCTGTGCCGACGGAGACCCACGCGCCGGCCGCGCGAGATGGACCGGTCGCGCGGCCAGTGAGATCTGCGTGCTTGATCGAGCACGGGAAAGGGATGGCGCGGCGATGCTGGCGCCCGCGAAGGGCTTGCCTGTTGTCGACCGTGACGGCGAGCGTGTCAGTGTGAGCGCCGCCAGGCTCTTCTGGTGTGCTAGCGGGCTCCCTTCAGGCCGGTAATGAACTCCGACGCCTGCTTGCGCGTAAGCTCGTGAGGAGACGCGCCGAACAGAGCGTGGGACCGCTCGTCGACCTCACTCTCGGTCAGGTTGTGCTGATCGCGTGCGATCGAGTAGATCGCGCGTACCTGGGCGGGCGTCGCCAGACCCGAGACCGGGGAGGTAACGCGCGGTGTTGTGGCCGGCTCCTCCGCCGCGACGCTGACGCGCCCGTCGATTGCACCGTCCGGCGCCACATCGTCGGCCTCGCCAAGCTCTTCGAAGGCCGCGACACCCACGTTGACGGCATCGCGGAGCGCCCGCGCCTTGGCACGGGTCTCAGCCAGGCGGATCGTGCAGGTCAGCATCGCGCGAGCGACGTTGGCCGGACTGGCATCTCCGATGCCCGAGAACGTCCCGCGGTCCGTGTCCACCTCGGCATGGACGATGGCTGTCTGACCGTTCTCCTCATTCGGGACCTGCAGCAGCCGGGTTCGGATCGCACGCAGACCCTGGCTGTGTGCCAGGTCCAGCAGTCCGGCATAGAGAACGAACATGCGACCCTGGCGCTCGACAATGAACTCTCGCTTCACCACGGCAGTACCCTCGTTTCGCGGAATGCGAACAAATGATCGATTCTCATGATAATCAATCGTGGCGCAATGTCAATACTTGGGGTCAAGCGCGTGTGCCCGGAAGTGGGCCGGCTGGAGCCCTAATCGGGCTGCTCTCGCGCCGTGCCCGCGATTCCGTGCGCCTTCATCTTGGCGGTGAGCTGAGCGCGAGAAATGCCGAGGATCTCGGCAGCACGATCGTGGTTCCCGTCGGCCTGCCGCAGCGCGTCGAGTATCATCTGGCGTTCGACATCGGCGATCGTCTCGTGTAGCGGCGTGCGATTTCTGACCCGCTCGCTGATATCGATAATCTGACTGCGGGAGGCCGGTGTGAGCAGGAGATGCTGGCCGGTGATCACGCCTCCCTGGGAGAGAACGACTGCCCGCTCGATGGTGTTCTCCAGCTCGCGAACGTTACCGGGCCAATCGTGGCGCATGAGTACCTCGATCGCTTCGTCGGTGATCTTGGCCGGCGGAGCACCCGGGGCGAAGCGGTGCTTGTCCAGAAAGTGCTCGACGAGGAAGGGGATGTCGTCTTTACGGTCGCGCAGTGGCGGCATCTGGATGGTGATGACGTTCAAGCGGTAGTAGAGGTCGGCGCGAAATCGACCTGCTTCGACCTCGGCCTGCAAATCCTTGTTGGTGGCGGCGATCACGCGCGTGTCGACCTTGATCGGCGTACTGCCTCCGACCCGCTCGAACTCGCGTTCCTGAAGGACCCGGAGCAGCTTCTTCTGCGTTCCAAGGGACATCTCGCCAATCTCGTCGAGGAAGATGGAGCCCTTGTGCGCGAGCTCGAACCGCCCTTTGCGCTGGGTGTAGGCACTGGTAAACGATCCCTTCTCGTGGCCGAACAGTTCACTTTCGAGCAGGGTTTCTGGGAGCGAGGCACACGCCACCTTGATCAGCGGGGCAGTCCGTCGAAGCGAGTTGACGTGAATCGTCTCCGCCACCAGCTCTTTACCGGTACCGGTTTCGCCGACGATGAGCACGGTGGCCTCGGTCCGTGCCACCTTGCCGATAGTCTTGTAGATGTCGAGCATCTGGCTGTTATGGCCGACAATGCGCTCCGAGGGATCGCGCGCGCCGACCTGGACGCGTAGCGCTTTGACTTCTGCAGCGAGATCCTGGTACTCGAAGAAACGTTGGATCGCGACGAGGACGTCCTCGAGCTCGAATGGCTTGGTAATGTAATCGTAGGCGCCAAGCTGAATCGCCTTGATCGCGATGTTCGAGGTACCGAACGCGGTCATCAGGACCACGGGGACGCCAAGCTCCTGCTCATTGATCCGCTGGAGGATGTCCATACCGCTGAGCTCGGGCATCCGCAGGTCCATCACCAGCAGATCAACGCCCCTCCCGTTGGAGATGATGTTCATCACCTCCGCGCCGGTGCGGGCTTCGCTAACGGTGTACCCTTCGTTTTCCAGGAATGTTCGAAGGAGGGTGCGAATAGAGGGATCGTCGTCCGCGATGAGGATGTGGCGTTTCGACATTGAAACCCCTCGCACGCAGATCAACCGTCCGTCATTGGACTCGCCTTCAATTATACGGTTGGCCGCCAGTAGACGCAAATGCTCGTGACCGAGGTATTTGTGACGCGCACGCACCCGCTGACGATCGAACGAGAGAGACGTGGCGGAGGCAATCGCTCCTGGCGGTCGCGGGATGACATCTGTCGGCGCGAACCCGTGGTGCCGCCTGCCGGGCCGGTGCGCCTCAACGGGCAACGTCGGGCTTCTGCCAGTTCATCAGGTGCTGGTAATCGGGATCGACCTGGAAGTTCCAGGCGCGGCTGGGGCCGGCCATGACGTTCAGGTAGTAGCAATCGTGACCGGGTGTCGCGGCAACCGGGTGATACCCCCGAGGAACAATGACGAGATCTCCGTCACCGGGCGCCATCGTCACGTCGAGGGAACGATCCGGCGTGTAGACGCGCTGAACGGCGAAACCGGCCCGAGGCGTGATCTGGTAATAGTATGTCTCTTCGAGGTAGCTCTCGCGCGGGGGATCCTCGGTATCGTGCTTGTGGGGAGGGAAGCTGGACCAGTTACCGCCCGGCGTGTAGACCTCGACCAGAATCAGGCGCGAGGCAGGTGCGCTTGGCGGTAAAATGTGGTGAATGTAGCGGTAGGTCTGCCCCGCGCCGCGCTCCTCGGCGACGATATCTCGTGGCGAGATGAGTCGGACCTCCCCCGCCTGCGACGCCGGAGCCGCCGCGATTGCCAGGTGCAATGTGTCGAGTGCCTCCACGGTGTAGTGCTGGCCCGGAGGAAGTAGAACCGTGTGAGGTGGCTGCTTCGTCCATACGGTCTCCCGATCGCCGACGCGATCGAACCTCCGATCCCCGGCCTGGACGCGACAGTGGCCCCCGAGCACGACGAGCGCCGTTTCGCGGTTCGCCGTGTCGCCGTCGATCCTCTGACCCGCAGCCAGGCGATACACCTGGAAGTGAAGGTACGACCAGCCCACGTCGGCAGGACTGATGGCCACGAGCAGTCCGTTCTCGGCGCGTCGCTGGCGATAGATCAAAGACTGATCACGCATCGGCATCTATCACCCTCCGCCCTGGGTACGGCCATTTCTGGCAGTATACCAGCTTTGTCCAACCAGTTCGCTATAATCACAACCGACGTTACGATTCGGGAGGATCCATGCCATTGCCGAGTGATCTACGCGAGGCAGCCGAAGAGATCGGGCCAGGCGTGGTCGCCGACCGCCGCGACATCCACCAGCACCCGGAGCTTGGCTACGAAGAGAAGCGCACGGCTGCGCTGGTCGCGGCGCGGCTGCGCGATCTTGGACTGAGCGTTCGGACGAACGTTGGAGGCACCGGCGTTGTCGGAGTGTTACGTGGAGGGAAGCCCGGCAAGACGGTCTTGCTGCGGGCGGATATGGACGCGCTCCCGATCCAGGAGGAGAACCAGGCCTCCTACGCCTCGCAGCATCCCGGGGTGATGCACGCCTGTGGACACGATGCCCACACGGCAATGCTGCTCGGCGTGGCGCGGGTGCTCGCCGACCGCCGCGCGCAGCTAGCGGGGACGGTGAAGTTTATGTTTCAGCCGGCGGAGGAGGGCGGGGCCGGCGCACAGAGGATGATCGACGATGGCGTGCTCGACGATCCGCCCGTCGACGCCGCCTTCGGCCTGCACGTCGACGCCGAGCGCTACGTCGGGCAGGTATCGGTCCGCCCGGGGCCCAGCAATGCATCCTCAGATCGCTTTACCATCGTCGTCCAGGGACGCGGTGGGCACGCCGCGCGGCCGCACCGCTCGGTTGATCCAATCGTCGTCGGCGCTCAGATCGTCACCGCCCTGCAGACGCTGGTGAGCCGCGAGGTCTCGCCGATCGAGCCGGCGGTCGTTACCGTGGGCAGTATGACGGCTGGTACGACGTTCAACGTGATCCCGGATACGGCGACGATCAAAGGTACCGTTCGGGCATACAACGAGGATATTCGCGCGCTGGTGCAGGAACGGGTTGGCGAGCTGGCGCGTGGGATCGCCGCAGCCATGCGCGCGAGCGCCGAGGTCGACTATCGCGTCGGGTATCCAGTGCTCACGAACGATCCGGAGAAGGTCGAGCTTGTCCGGTCAGCCTTGAGTGAGGTGTTCGGGATCGAGGCCGTCGTCGATCGCGACCCCTCGATGGGTGCCGAGGACTTCTCCTTCGTCCTCCAGCGCGTGCCCGGCGCGTTCATGTACGTGGGGGTTCGCAACCCCGCCTGGAAGGTGCCACGGCCGGTCCACACCGCGACCTTCGATCTCGACGAGGATGCACTTCCGATCGGCGTCGCCGCGCTGGCGGCGACCGCGCTCAAGTTTCTGTCGGAATGACGTGCTCTCGCCGGGAACGTTCGCGCGACCGGAGGCGTCGCCGACCGCTGCCTCCGGTCTGACCGCGACGGCACCCTGCTGACGCGTGTCGCGGCCTTACGCTGAGCCCCGGCTGGCCCTTCCCGATGCTCTGCCGACGTCTGGGTGAGCTCGCCTGCCGTCACCTCTCTGGTTGGAGGAACTTCAGGCACACCGGGGTCGGTACGTTTGCCACGTGGCCCGTCGGGCTGAGCTTGCCGGTTTCCTGATCGATGCGGAAGGTCACAATCGTGTCGGTTCGCTGATTGGCGGCGAGGAGGAACGTGCCAGTCGGATCAATCCCGAAGTTCCGCGGTGTCTGCCCCCGCGTGGACTCGTGACCGACGTAGGTCAATCGCCCGGTCCGCGCGTCGACGGCGAAGATGACGATACTGTCGTGGCCCCGGTTCGATCCATAGACGAATGCCCCCGAGGGGTGCACGTGGACGTCGGCCGTGTGATTCGTACCGGTGAACCCCGGGGGAAGCGTCGACAGCGATTGGATCTCGCTCAACGTCCCGCGTGTCTCGTCGTAGGCGTATGCCGTCAGTGTCGAACCAATCTCGTTGATCACGTAGACAAAGCGGCGCGAGGGGTGAACGTCGAGATGACGGGGACCAGCGCCCGGTGCGGCTGAGACCGACGGCGGCTCGTGGGGGGTCAGCGTGCCCCGGCTCGGGTCGAAGCGGTAGATCAGAACCTGGTCGAGGCCCAGATCGCAGACGAGCGCGAAACGGTTCGACGGATCGAGGTTGATTGAATGAGCATGCGGTCCCTGCTGGCGCTGCGGATGGACGCTAGAACCGACGTGCTGGTGGACGTCGCAAGCGTCGTGAAGCTGGCCCTCGCTCCCAATCGGAAGAACCGCGACACTACCGCTCGTGTAGTTCGCGACGAGAACGTACTGACCGGTCTGATCGACGGTAAGGTGGCAGGGATCGGTGCCGTGCGAAAGCTGCCGGTTGAGAAACGTCAGCGCGCCGGTTGCCGGATCGATGGCGAAAGCGCTGACCCCTCCGCTGGGCTGTCCATCGAGCTCGAGGACCTCATTCACCGCGTAAAGATAGCGGTGGCGCGGATCAATCGCGAGATAGGACGGGTTCACCACGCCAGGCGTGGTGTGGACGAGCGTCAGGGCGCCGGTCGTCGGATCTAGCTGACCGACGTAGATGCCCTCCGCCCGACCCTGCATCGTGCTGGTGCCCCGGGTATAGGTGCCAATGTAGACGAACGTGGGGACGCTGGATTGCGCGGACATAGTTTAACATCCTCCAACTGATGCGCCTGTCCTCGTCGCGCGAACCCGCGGCCGTCGATCAGGAATCGCCTGACTTCCGATTCCGCCGTTCCGTACCGCCGCTGGTGTCTCCGCGAGGGACGCGTTCACGTTCACCGAGTGCCGAATGGGCACACCACGCGCGACGCGCAATCCGCGGAGCCCGTGCGCCAGGGCGAGTGACGTCTGCGCTGCACGATTATCGCAGCGGCTCGTGGTGCCGAGTCATTCCCCAGGACGTTCCTCGTGACGAGGCTAGGCGTGGGCATTCAGCAATCCGTGGCGCAAGGCGAACTTGACCAGCTCAGAACGGTGGTGCAGGTTGAGCTTCTCCATGATGCGCGAGCGGTAGGTGTCCACCGTCTTGGCGCTGATGATCAGCTTGTCGGCGATCTCCTGATTCGTGTAGCCGGCGGCGGTGAGCGCGAGCACCTCGCGCTCGCGGTCGGAAAGATCCTCGTAATGATCACTGTCGGCTCCGTCGATGTGGCCGCGGTAATCCTTGAGAAGCAGGGCAGTCGCCGAGGGATAGAGGAATGCATCGCCGCGATGGACGGTGCGAATCGCCTCCATGAGCTCGGTATCGGCGGAGGCCTTGAGGACGTAGCCAGAGCCACCTGCCCGCAGGACCTGAAGAAGATATTGCTCTTCCGCGTGCATGGTCAGGACGAGGACTTTGACCGGAAGACCGAGCTGACGGATGCGACGAATCGCGTCGAGGCCATTCAGACGCGGCATCGCGATGTCCAGGACGACGACGTCCGGCTTCAGCCTTTCGGCCTGCACGATGGCATCTTCACCGTCCTCGGCCTCGCCCACGACCTCCATATCTGGCTCGCCCGCGAGCAGTGCCCGCAGTCCCGCGCGCAGCACCGCGTGGTCATCGGCAAGGAGAACTCTGATCTTGTCCATGGCTCAGCTACCTTCTAGCGGAATGCTAATCGTAACGCGCGTCCCCTGACCCGGCTGCGTGATGATCCGGAAGGTACCGCCGACCAGGCTAACGCGCTCTTGCATGCCGAAGAGCCCCAGTCCGCGATCCTGGGAGCGACGGACGGTCTCCAGATTGAATCCGCAGCCATTGTCGATCACGCTCGCCGATACGATCCCATTTTCCCGGGCGAGCGAGACGTCGACGTGGGTTGCATTGGCGTGCTTGACGACGTTGGTCAGCGCTTCCTGGATGATCCGGTAGACGACGACCTCGACGTCATCGGGCAGCCGCGTCTCGAGGCCGGTCGCGCGAAAGTCGACGTCGATCTGGGTGCGACGGGCGAGATCATCAGTATACCACTGGAGAGCGGCGACCAGCCCGAGGTCGTCCAAGGCACTGGGACGGAGGTCGACCGCCATCTTGCGGACTTCCTCGAGGGTACGACCGGTTTGGCTCCGTAGCTCGCTGATACGGGCGGCAAGCTCCTCTGGTGTCGTGCACTTTTCGAGCATGCGCAGGCCGATCAGCAGTGACGTGAGCGACTGGGCGGTCTCGTCGTGGAGCTCGCGAGCGATGCGCTGGCGCTCTTCTTCCTGTGCGGTAAGAACCTGCCGAGAGAGCAGACGTACCTGCTCCCGGTAGCTCTCGAGACCGTCGAGCATCGAGTTCATCGTATCGATAAGCTGATCGATCTGCGGGTCGCTGAAGGCCACGTGGCTGGCCCGTGCGCGCACATTGCCCCGCCGCACGGCTTCGACCGCGCGCTCGAGCGAGGCGAGCGGCAAGAACGCAGCTTTGAGCACGACGAAGTTCACCAGCACACTCAGGGTCACGCCGACGAGTGCGAAAAGAGCGATCAGCTCTTCGCTGGAGCCGCCGGGTGTCGAGCCAAGGTACTTGACGGTCAGCCACGTTCCCAGCACCGCACCAAGAACGACGATGAGCGAGTTCGCCAGCAGCACCTTGTAAAAGATCGGAACGCCGAGAAACCGGCTCATCAGCGATCGTGACCAGTGGTCGGGCGCCTGATAGCTATCCTTCGCAGCTAGGACTGGCCGCGCCTGATTCACTGCGTGCATCTCTGTGTTGCCCCGGGCGCATCACCGAGCACCACGTACCGCGCGATGCGCCGTTCCCTTCGCTTTGGTGGACTGGCGTTGCGGATGACGCGTTGCGCTGAACGTCGCCATTCCGTAGTCAGTATATTCTCTCCACGGAACGATGCCAAGCGCGATGCTCGCTCGCGGGTCGGGCCCTTCTGGGACGCGGATCGTCCTGGACCCGTGGAGTCGATGCGGATCCTCGCTTCACGCGCCTCGCCGGACTGACTGACGGCAACTGTGTTACAATCCATGCGAGACTGAGGAGAAGCTGAAAGAAAGACCAGTGGAATCTAAATCAGAAGCCACGCAGCGCGTCCAGCCGACAGTGCTCGGGTCCCTCGATCTGACCCTCTCGCTCGATCCTGGAGGTCTCGGCCACGCCACTACGGTTCAATTCCAGGCAGCAGGGGGAAAGGTCGCACCGGAGGTGCCTCTCGTTGTTGGTGCACTGCTTTTCGCGCAGCACCGGATGCGGATGATCAACGACCCGGCACGGCTGGCGGCGGTGGACGAGATCGACGCGGCCTGCCGGGCCCTCCGGGAAGGGCGGCTCGATCGGCCGAGCCCGCCGCCCAATGCGCGAATCGCGGCAACCTACCACGTCGAGCTTACCGCCAATGGTGGCTTCCGCATCAACGTTCAGGAGAAGATTGCCGGTATCCTCTCGGACGTAGCCGGGGGGCTGACCGCTGGCGCCCTGGCGACGGAGATCCTGAGTACCGTGCGCGAGCCGTACCGCACGTTCTATCGGGAGATGCTCGAGGCGGCGGTGCACTACTGGCGCGAGCGACGCCCCTCGCTGATCGAGTCGACCTGGGTCTGGACGCTCGCGCTCCGCCGCCTGGATCAGCTCGTCCGGCAGGGTGTCGAGGGCGCGGGCGAGCCACAGACCTGCGCGAGCTGCAAGGCGTTGCGTCCGGCTGGTTTTGCCTGTCTGCACTGCGGAACCGAGCCCGGCGCGGGAGGCACTGGCGTCGCCGAGCCCTCCGCTCCGGCCGGGACGTCTGCGCCGCTCGCGCCCGTCCCGTCGGCGCAGGTTGGTGCATCTCAGCTCAGTCAGCCAGTCCGCGAGTCACCCGGCGAGGCAGCAGAATCGGTGACCGTCGCCCCGGCACCGGCTTCCTCCCCCGCCCCGGAGGCCTCCTCTCCCACGGCAGCAGCCAGTGCCGCCGACCGCATCCCGGAGCGAACGATCCTGCCAGCTCAGGAGAAGCCGCCTTCAGCTCCCGCTCCGGAGGAGCCGGAGCAGCTGCCGCCAGCCGGCCTGCTGCCACGGGGTCTGGCGTTTCTCGTGGATCTGGTCATCTCGATCGTCGTGGCGACATTTGGCGGGTTTGGCCTGACGACAGTTCTCCTCGCGCTCAACGCGATCAGCCCTACCGATGATCCGCGGCAGTTCGCTTCGGCGATCGTGGTGATCTTCTTCGCACTCTACTTCATCCTCGGGTGGACCGGTGGCGAGACCTTCGGCATGCTCCTCTTCCACATCCAGGTGGTCCGTCAGGATACTCGGAAGCGGTGCGGCCTGCTCCACGCCATCGCGCGAGGTTTCGGCTATCTGCTTCTACTCGCGCTGGGCCTGCTGGTGTTCTACGTCGGAAACGAGTTCGACAATCAGGTCCTGGTTTTCATCCCCAGCGGAACACCCACCGACGATGCGATTCGGGTGATCGTCGGACTGATCTCGTTGTACGTTCTCTGGCTGGGCTCGGGCCAGGGAATCATCAGCGAGCCGATGCGTCGAACCTGGGCGGATCGGATCGGCAAGACACTGGTGGTTCGGCAGAAGTCAGCCCAGGTCGATCTCCGCTCCAAGCCCTAGCGCCACGGCCTGACGAATCGCCTCTCCCGCCATCGCGACGTCCAGCGCCGCGTGGCCAACGCTCTTGTACACGGTGATCTGATCGGCACCGGTACGTCCTGGGCGGCGGCCTAGCCCGACCTCGCCAAGCTCGGCAACGTCGGCGGGATTGAGCTGGCCCGCGGCCATGGGAATCAGAAGATCCCCCGCCTCCGCGAGGCAGCCTTCGCGCGTGTCGACGACCACGCGGGCCCGCGCGACGAGGTCGCCGTCAAGCTCGCGATCGGTCGGACGAAACGCCCCCACCGCGTTCACGTGCGTGCCGGGAGCGATGTCGTTGCCCGAGAAGACCGGCGTTCCGCTGGTCGTCGCCGTCACGATGACGTCGGCGCCGCGCACGGCCTCGGCCGGCGACCGGGAGACGATCACTCGGAGGGGGGACGGAGGACGACGTAGCTCGTCGGCGAGGCGCTCGGCCGAGGTACCGGATCGACTGATCAGCCGAATCTCCTCGATCGGGCGGACGGCTCGGATTGCCCGGAGCGCGGCGCGTGCCTGGACGCCTGCCCCGAAGACGGCAAGAATTCGCGCGTCGGCTCGCGCCAGCAGGTCCGTCGCCGCGCCGACCGCCGCTCCGGTTCGCAGGGCCGTCAACGCATTTCCCTCGACCAGCCCAACCGGCAGGCCAGTCGCCGTGTCGACGACGGCGACGATCGCGTGCACGGTCGGGAGGCCACGGCCGGGATTCCGCGGGTGAACCGAGACGATCTTCACGGCCAGATCGCTCGACGCGGGGCGATAGCCGGGCATAACCAGCGTGACGGCGCCCTCGGGAAGCTGGAACGGCGGGCGCAGTGGTGCCTCGATCGCTCCCGCGCTCAGCTCCTCCAGGGCGCGTCGGGCCACGCCAATTGCCCGCTCCATCGGCACCGCTCGTGCGACGTCGGTTGCTGTCAGGACTCGCATCATTTCACAGCCCGCAGAGAATTTGAACGCCTTCGCGGATCGCCTCCTCGGGAACCGCGTAGGAGATGCGAACGTGCGTACCGCGTGCCGAGAAGACCGAGCCGGGGATGATCAGCACGTTGTTGCGGATTGCCTTCTCGACGAACGCGGTGGCGTCGTCGTCGGCCACGCGCGGCATGATGTAGAAGGCGCCACGCGGCTTGGTCACCGCGAAGCGCTCGCGCAGCCCTTCGTAGATGAGATCGCGTCGCCGCTGGTAGATCGCGATCTGCTCGTCGGGCCCGCTCTCTAGCGCGGGGATCACCGCGACCTGCGCGAACGACGGTGCGCAGACGAAGCTGTACTGCTGCAGCTCCTTCATCTTTTCGAGCAGGTGATGCGGACCCGCGGCGTAGCCGATCCGCCAGCCGGTCAGGGCGTGGCTCTTGGAGAATGCGTTCAGGGTCAGCGTATCCGGGTAGACGCTGCCGATGCTGAAGTGTCGGGCATCGTCGTAGACGAAGCTCTCGTACACCTCGTCCGAGATGACCAGCAGACCGTGCTGCTCGGCGATCTTTGCCACGGCCCGGAGCGCGTCCTCGGGATAGACCGCGCCGGTCGGATTGTTTGGACTGTTGATCAGAATCGCTTTGGTGCGCGGGCTCACCAGGCGTGCGACTTTTTCCGGGTCGAGCTGAAAGTCCGGGTAGGTGTCGACGAGGATCGGCCGCGCGCCGAAGAAGGCCGCGAGCTGGGTGTACATCACGAAGTAGGGATCCGGAATGATGATCTCGTCGCCCGGGTCGAGGATCGAGGCGAAGGCGAGGAAGATACCGCCGGAGCTTCCCGCGGTGATCAGGACGTCGTCGACGGGAACGGAGATGCCGTTGACGCGTTCGAGCTTCTGGGCGACCGCGCGGCGCAGCGGCTCGATGCCCTGGGTTGGCGTGTAGCGGTTCCAGCCCTCGTCGATCGCCCGCTTGGCGGCTTCGCGCACCGCCTCTGGGACGGGAAAATCCGGCTGTCCGATCGAGAAGTTGATCGGGTTCTTCAGCGTCGCTCCAAGATCGAAGACGCGTCGAATCCCGGAGCTTTCGATCACCTTGATCCGCTCGGCCAGCCACCGCTCAGCGGGATC